>JAVEYW010000006.1 GCA_034003325.1 Desulfobacterales bacterium | reverse complement strand
TTTTTGAGCATTGTTCTCTCCTTTTTTTGAATTTTTTACTGATACAAAAGAACAATGTATTTATAGCATAACAGATTGTATTTTTAAAGTATTAACGCATTTAAGTTCCTTAAGGAAACGGCATTGGCCGTAGACTAAGGGAATCATATGAAGGAAACTACAACACCAAAGGAAATTGACGAGTACATCGCGGCCCTTCCCAAAGACGTTCAAAAGATACTCGAAAAGATCAGAGCAACGATCAGAAAGGCAGCGCCGGAAGCCAAAGAAACGATTACGCATCGAATACCGACATTCAAGTTAGAAGGCAATCTGGTTCATTTTGCTGCTTTCAAGACACATGTCGGGTTTTATCCTACCCCGACAGGAATCGCGAAATTCAAAACCGAACTATCTATCTACGAAGGCGCGAAAGGTTCAGTGAAGTTTCCGTTGAATAAGCCGATTCCCCTTGGGCTAATTGGTAAAATCGTCAGGTTTAGGGTGAGTGCTGATCGCAGTTGATTTCAGAGGCCTGAGATATTTATGACAGATCACAGCCGCACTGAACCCTTTGATATGAGAATAATATTCAAAAACTCGGCGATAAGCTTTTGTCCCAGATAATGGATCTTATGGGATCACCGGGGAGTCCTTGCTGCTTGGCAAACTCCCATAAATCCGGATTTTTTATTTCCGGGGGACTAAGTGTTTGGCCAGGCGCTTGGCCAGGCAGACCAGCGTAAATGTGGGCGGAAGTCCAAGAGCTTCCGGAATCACGGAATTATCACATACATAAAGATTGTCAATTTCAGTCATGAGATTTCGATCCACCACATCGCCTATCTTGGCTGTTCCGCCTGGATGACCGGCTGAATACCAGCTTTTATAAATGTCTTTGGCTCCGGCGTTCTCCAATATGGCTTTGGCTCGATGATAACCACTGGCGAACTTCTTTTTGTCATTTTGGGTCAAGCGTTTTCTCACAACCCCGTATTCTGTCAGGCTCCCCCCCAAATCTTCTCGAATCTTGATCATGATCTGTAATATTTTCGCATGGGCAAATATTTTCGGAAATTTGAAGACTTGTGCCGCGCTAAGGGCGTGAAAGGCCCAGGGAAAGGTCATGTCCGCCAACAGGTATCCCTCGTCTTCCATATGGACCCCATAGACCATGGGGACTTCCTTTCCCCCCTGAATATCATCAACCACCCCCAGGACAGAAATGACAGGGTCATAAAAAAAATCATACCCGGCCCGGCCGATGCCGCAGCGGCGCAATATCTTCGGGGTTCCCATTCCGCCGGCCGACAGAATAACTAGCGGTGCGTAAACATGACTCATTTTTCCCTTTTTACGATATTGAACCCCAATGGCCTTGCCGTTGTTCTGAATGACCCTGTCCACTTTGGCCTCATTGATCAGCGTCGCCCCGTTTCTCACTGCCTCTTCAACAAACATGCGGGTGTTCCATTTGGCGCCGTAGGGACAACCCCACGTACATTTGTCACAATCGGCCCGGCATTTGTCCTGGTATATGAATTTGGGAAGTTTATGCCACTGATAGTTTAAGTCGCAAGCACTCTGCATGATCCGTTTTGCCATGGGGCCAATCAGATCATCGGAAAGTTTACCGATGGGCAGTTCGGATCGAACCACATCAATTTCTTTGCGGATATCGACCCCATAGGATTGTAGCATGTCCACCGGCGGGTCAAAGGCCGTAGCATAGTAATAAAGACTGCTGCCCCCTGTTGTGATGCCCCTGATAATGCTCAGCAGTTCATTGGTGAGCAGAAGGCTTTTTCCCGGCATGAACAACTGGGGAACGGCCTGACGGGCGGTGCCTTTTACAGGCGCATTATTGCCCCATTCCAGAATCAATACTCGTTTTCCGGACTGGGTCAGCTCTTTTGCCACGGTGGCGCCACCCGGCCCACTTCCCACAACAATGGCATCAACTTCTTTTTGAGTGACTTTCAATTTAATCCCTCCTTTTTGGCGTGATTAGGGATAAGATGTGGACTTAAAAAAATTAGGCATAGGAGAGAAGTCACATTTGCCGGCAGTGGATGTACCCCCCAGCGGTGGAGCCGATGTCGGGGCGCGCCCAGCGATTTGTTTGGAAATATATTAAGGTTAATTGGATCCATTGTTAATTCGGTCGCTTCTTTCACTACATTAAGGATGGGCATCATTGGTTCAGCTCAACGGGGATGATAGTCACCGGAACAGGGGAATTCTTCACGACTTTTTCTGCCACACTGCCAAAGCGAAAATTGCCCTTTTCCCCATGGCTAGCCATAACCACTATATCCAACTTCTCCTTTTCGATCAACTTTAGAATCTCTTTAGCGGGGTCACCTATTGCTATATGTTTGATGTAAAGTGGACAGCTATCAAGGTACTTTTCACAGATTTGTCCCAACCGTTTAGTTGCTGTTTTGCTAAGATGTTCCATGAGTTCCTTGACATGTTTTCCCTCAAAGGAACCATACCACCCATCATGGTGGGCAATATCCTCAATTACGTAAAGAACGTGGACTTCTGCTCCGTATTGGGTGAGCGATTTTACATAAGGTAAGGCTTTTTCAGATATTCCTGAAAAGTCTGTCGGCCATAATATCTTTTTCGCGTCCATTATTGAACCTCCTTTAATTATCCGGGTCTATTTGCCATGCCCACATTTTGTTGATCCTGCAAAGATGATAAAGCCATCACATAAAGCGGTACTTCCGAACCTGCGGAATCAGCGAACCCAAATAGCCAATTCCAGATAACAGTAGCATATCACAAAATCTGTCAAACCGTTAACATTACCGGCTATTAGCTGTTTTTTAAAATAGTTGCCTTTTTTTGGTTTCTTAATTGCTGTGATAGCACATGGCGATCTATGGTTCACCCAACACTTTGATACGAGAATAATTTCAAACAGAAATCATACAATTTAAAATCCGGCGTAATGGTGTTATCCTCTGCCCGGATTGGCCGGCGGATCGGCAGAAACATTTGACGAGGGTGTTGGATGATTTGCGGCGGCAAATTAAACATAGGCCGGCTTTCCATCAGGGGCATTTGGGTGTGAACGGATTTTCGTCCTGACCGTGGTGTCATATCTTCAGCAATGGTAACCAGTGGCGGCCCGGTAAATAAAACTATCAAATACGCCGGAACGGTTAATTCTGAGCTGTAGGATTTTTCGAAATCTTTTTCGGGCAGGGTAATAACGGTAAGACCCTGCTCTATGGGCTCTTGATTCCAGCCTGAAGAGTTGCCGCAATGTTATCGGTAAATTTTGTCTTTTGAAAAGGATTCTGAGAAACCTAGGAAAGGTTGCCGGCATGAATATCATAAAAGGATAAGCTGATTTGCGGCCTTGCCTCACTGATTGTTTCCGACTTGCCTGCCCCGAGCGCATCTTTCCCGGTGATCCGGTAATCGGTTACGCCTGGCAGATCTCCGCCCGTACGATTTCGTCCGCCTCGTAATCCCTCAGCCCGCTTTCCATCAACAGGTTTTTCCGCTCCTGCGCCTATCTGCTCTTTTCCAGACAATGGCGTTCCAGGTCCTTTGCAGCCTTCAGTTCCTTGTAAAATTTCTTGTCCCGATTCTTCAGATATTCCTTCCTCAATTCGGCGAATCTGTCCATGGGTTATCCTCCTTTTTTTGATCAGGGGTTTCGATCAGGCTATGCGGACCGGACACAGGGTGTCAAGCGGGATTATTTCGGGGCATGGATTAAAAGGAGTTTTAAGGGGTTGCCTTTTAAAAAAGTTGTACAGGGGTTGTACAAAATCCCTGAAAGTGAAAAAGGGTTACAAGCTTTTTACCTGTAACCATTTGATTTTTATGGTAGCGGGGACCGGATTTGAACCAGCGACCTTCGGGTTATGAGTACGATTTCTAATATTTTCTATAAGTTGTAAAAACCGTTGATAGTCAAGGCTTTGCCCTAATTCCAATATCATAGAGACCGTTTCGGAACTGAAATAAACGAAATGGGCGAAATATGGTTCGTTCAGCGTGTCCCATTTTTGTACCAGAAAACAGCACCGAATTCCAACTTTTGAGTGCAAGGCATTCCCCATTCATCAGGCCCTCACTGATAATCAAAAACGACTCGCCTCTTCCCTATTCCACCCCATCAAATTAAAGCCCTCCCCCATCATGCCGATATGAAAACAGGATAGGTTTTTTATCCATAGTCCCAGCGCCATACAAACAATAGCGTTTTTCGGAATCACCAGTAGCCCAGAAATATCAAAATGTATAAGGAGCGCTTTGAATTGAGACCCGTGCCTTAAATACCAAGGAAAGGAAAATAAATGGACAAGCCGGAATTTTCAGACTTAGTTGTCAGCCTCGATGAAATACGAGGCATGGATATAGATGCATTGTTTCAGAAAGCCGTTCTTTTTATCAATACAAGCGGGATAGAGTGGAAAAAAACAGCGTATGTAATGTTCAAAGAAATTATCTACCGGGATTCAAATTACAGTTCTGGAAATGGTGAAACCCCACACTTCTATTTAGGAAACCTGGAATTTTTTAGGAAGGATGATCCCGAATCTGCAATTGCTCATTATACCAAAGAATTGGAAATGAATCCTAATGATACGTGGTCATATTTTTACCGAGGTGAGTGCTGGATGGATTTGAAAAACTATAAGAAAGCATTGTCGGACTATGAACAAGTGGCCCGACTTGATCCAAGTTTTCCTGATATTAAAGAAAAAATTGAAGCGGCTAAAAACCATTCCGAGGCAACATGAGTTTTAGTGACACCAAAAGTGCCTGCTATTGGGATCTCAAACAATGATCAAGAGACCCAATTTTGTTACGGCCGATCCAGCAGATCTCACCACAAGATCAGCACCTCTTCAAGCCAAAGAGTCCCCTTGGATAGAGGAAATCTGCCCAAGTCGGTCGGGCAATTGTAGCGTGCTACTGGTTGCGCCACATGGACATAATAAGGACGATACAAATACTGGGAAGCTGACTCGTGAGCTGGCCGACCAGTTGGATTGTTACGCGGTCATTAATGAAGAGTTCCTCAAGACGTCAACCGCCGGCGTTCAGAACGCTGATCCCGATAAATTCATTGCGGACTTTTACAAGGAAAGTGATGCAGCTTCACCTGCCCTGAAGTCACTATTTTATGAGAAGGTTGTTGAATTCAAAAAACATATTATCAATAATTATGACATGTTATATGTGTTATATATCCACGGCATTGCTGATGAAAATTCACTCAAAGTCGCCAAGCTAATACCTGAATACAAAGATAACGCATCTGAATTAAAGGCAATTATTGGTTATGGACAATGGAGTGGAGCACCAAAGTACACTGCTGATTTTAAAAAAACAATTGGGCCGCTAATTGAAAATTTTCGCAATTGCGGTTTGGAAGTTGCCATAGCCCCTACTAAGCCTATAATCGTGGAAGGGAGAAAAAAATGGTACTGTGGCCGGAATAGAGACCGATTGAATCAAGCTCTCTACGATTCAAAATTGCCTATGCAAAGCATGCAAATCGAGCTGAAGGAAGCCGGGATAAGAGATACCAACGCGAATTGTTCAGATAAAGCAATGGCCATGGCTAATGCCATCAGAACGTTTTTGGTCAGCGCTGTCCAAAAGGGCTCTATCCGGTACATTAAAGCCGAAGAAATAGATCTGGATGCCGGCAATGTTCAATTCAAATTCAGACAGGATGATTTCAGTTCTGACGAAGCCGAATTCGGACGCCTGGTCGATTCGATCAAGATCAATGGCATTCTGAATAACATCATTGTCAGAAAACGCTCTACCAGTAATGGCAAACTGTACCAATTGATCTCAGGTTTCAGAAGAATGGCTGCTCTACAGGTGGCTTTAGGAAAAAAGAATAGTTATGCAAGTACGACTGTACCAGCCAGAATTCTTGATGAGACAGTACCGGATGATAAGGCCTACCAAATCAGCTTCACTGAAAATCTGGCCCGGAAGAATCTGTCGTTATGGGAGATTGCTCAAGGATGCGCCAGATTAAAACGAGAATTGGAACCTCAGCGTCTATCAAAAAGTGTGATCGAGAATCGTCTTTCAAACCTAATTCAAAAAGACACCAGAACCGTACGACGCTATTTGAAGTTGGCATCGATAAAAAACAAGGACATCCAGGAGGCTGTTCATATAGGCAATATCAGCCCTACCGCGGCACTTGAAATCGGGAAAAAAGATTTCACTGAAGATGATATCGCAGCGTTATTGAATCATTTGCAAACTTATCCCAAGACGACAAGAGCATTCGAAAGGTTTTCAAATAACCTTTTCCATTGCTGCAATCTATCTGAGCTGTCCGTGCATGATGTTCTCGGATGTAAATATTCAGACAATTTCCTTTCTCTTGAAAAGGAAGAGCTCAATAGCCGCATCGAAAATCTAAAAAAACAAAGTGGTAAGGAATATCCTGACATTCTACAAGGTGAAGCAGGTTCATTAACGAAAAAAGTAGACCAAATTAAATCCGCACTGAAAAAACAGCAAGCAGTTGAGGACTTTCAGAAGTCCAAAAATGACATAGCAGAAAAAGTTGAAGCAGCCTTCAAGAATTCGAAAATTAACGGCAAGTTCAAAATTTCACCAGTTTCGAATTCCAAAGGTAACCAGATCAAGGTCACTATCACCTCACCGGAGGATCAGATATGGAATGCAATTGGTGCGGTATTGAAGGCAAATGAGCAGCTGGATGAAGAGACATAGTGTGAGACAAATTCCGTTTCAACTTTGTCAGATGAAAAAATTATTGTCCGGCAGTTTCATTTTTTCGTTACACCGGGAGTGAGTGTAAATAGCACCCTCCACCATGTAATTACGATCTGCCCAAAAATTGAACGTTTTGTCACGAAAAACATGTATCAGGCGTAATTACAATAATTTGCGAGGCACGATCTGACCAGGGTGGGAATCAGGTTTGTGGGGAAATTCATGCTTCAGAAAACCCATCCGAAATAGGTCGGTTATCCCATCGAAATCATATGGGAATTCCACTTGAAAATCTGGCTGGAAATGCCGGATAGTGGTAATAAAATAGTTATAGTAGCAGTAGAGGTAGCAGTAGCAGTCTCCATATCAATAGCAGTTCCGGTAACAGTACCAGTCTCCATATCAGCAGTACCAACACATCCCCTCACATCACAGTTCAATCAGCACCACCGTTAGCACACAATCCAATTCCACAAGTATCCAGTTCGCACTGGAAGTTCCCTTCCATCGGATCAGACACCGCACCCAAATTTCTCCTGAAAACTTACGACAACTTCCATCAAATCTGCTGGCAATTTTTCACTTACTGCCTCAACGATCCACCCCGGTATGTCCCGATAATATGCCTGGGCAATTCCTCCGGCAATACACGCCATGGTATCGGCATCGCCTCCTAAAGAAATTGCATTCTTGATGGCGCTCTCGTAGGACCAGGAATCCAGAAATGAAATGATGGACTCGGGGACAGATCCATGGCACGAAACATCAAACCGGTACCCGTGACGAATTTCATCAACTGTCCGGTTCATATCATAAGGGAAGCGTCCGGCGATTTCGTCTCGAATGATCTTTTTATTCCCCACCTTCCGGGCCAGAAAGATTGCCAGAGCAGTTGCTTGTGCTCCCCGGGTTCCTTCCGGGTGATTGTGCGTGACCTCTGCGGATCGTTTAGCCTCTTCCAGCACTTCATCTACCGTTTCGAAGGCGAATCCAACCGGAGAAACTCGCATTGCGGAACCGTTGCCCCAGCTATTGTAAGGTTTCGGGTCCCCGGACCACATCCAATCACGAAAAGATGCTCCATAGCCCGAGTTCGGGTATCTTTGTGCGAAATCAATGATGGATTCAGCATACCCGGCGCCAGTAAGTA
The DNA here is from genome assembly GCA_034003325.1 of Desulfobacterales bacterium. Lineage (NCBI taxonomy): Bacteria > Pseudomonadati > Thermodesulfobacteriota > Desulfobacteria > Desulfobacterales > Desulfobacterales bacterium. The sequence continues at coordinate 266,684 of JAVEYW010000006.1, read as the reverse complement.
TGGAATTTGCCACCGCGACCGTCAGGACGGTGTCATCTGTGAACCCGGATACGATGATCTCGAAGTCCCTGGTCTTTATGGGGTGCCTCTCGTAGGGTGAACCAATCATGTCGCCGGCGATTGCACCAATCATGAATGTTACTCTTGCAAATTGATGGGCTGCATTAGATCAGGCCTATTGTTTCTCGTGCTATTCACATCACGTGAGACAGGATAAAACTTGAACTCCTCAACCTTACCCACTTCGAGCATCCCGATCAGTTCGTTGAGGTCCTGAAGTTCTGGATCGAGCCAATGCTGATATATTTCCGGATTGAGTATTACCGGCATTCTTTCGTGGATGTGCTCTATGACAGGGCTTGCCTCGGTTGTGATGATGGTACATGACTGAATCGTAGTTTCGCTGTCCTTGTCGGTCCACGTTTCCCACAGGCCGGCAAAGCCAAAAGGTTCATCGGTGAGTGTGGTGATGAAATAGGGTTGTTTATCCCCTTTGGTCCCAGTCCACTCGTAGTATCCGTTAGCCAGTACCAGACACCGGTGTTTCTTAAACGCGTTTTTAAAGGAGGGCTTTTCTGCCAGGGTCTCGGACCTCGCATTGATCATCCGGGAGCCGATTTTAGGATCTTTAGCCCAGAATGGAATGAGCCCCCAGTGGAGGTGCCGGATGTGAATCTGCTCTCTTTCTTTCAGAAGGACGGGTACTTCTTGAGTGGGCGAGATGTTGTAGTTGGAATCTGGTAACCAGTCCCAGTCACCAATGACGACCAGTTTTCTGACTCCTCCAATGGGACCTATGTAAGCATATCTTCCGCACATACCGATAGTGTTAGTCTGGGAAGGCATGATGTCAAGGGGATTGAGCCGTAGCCACCTGGTCGGCCTTTTCAAGAGGGGGCTATGATCGTTGCATATAAGTCCCAACAGTTCAGATCAGCAACATGTTTAGCATACGATCCCATAGCACCAGCATCCAATTCAAGCAGAAAGTCCCCCCGGTAATGCCCAACGGAAACCACAGCCCTTTACATCCTCCCCTTCATCCCTTTATATAAAGCCTGATCCATAAAAGCATTTCAGGGAGCATCCTATGCAAGAGCAGGCAGATATGGCTTTCATCACCCTGGTGGCCTATGAAAAGCAGCGTCCTCACTATTGGGTCCGTTTCGCAAAGTCAGTTAAGGGTAAGACGGAGCTGATTTCTCACAGGCGGTTTTATTTCCATGAATACGAGGGTGGACAGGAGGAGTCTCTATTCTGGGCGAAGGACTGGAGGGACTGGGAATATCAGGAACTCAGATCTCGAGGTTTGATTAAGGCCAAGGGTGATTGGTCCGGCGGGGTTCCGCCCTGTTACACAACGCCGAGAGTCGACAACAAGTTCGGGAAATGTGGGGTTCAGCGACACGACTACATGAGCATCGGAAAACATGTGAAGCAGGACGGCACCATTTCCTATTACAACAGGCACAATCTTGGATATTCCGCTGTGTGGATCGAATATGTTGAGGAGGATGGCATCGTCCGCCGGCGGTATCGAAACAAGACCTTCAGCATCAAAAAGTATGGGGAGGATAAGGCAAAACGGTTGGCCAGTGAGGCAAGGGATGTCGTTGAAAAGTACCTACGTTCCAGGGAGCATTTGGAATTGAGGGAACGTTACTGCGGTCAACGAGGGCAATAGGAGCTCACTTCTCCACGCGAAAATCATTTTTCCGCCTACCTGATTTGGTTGACATTATGATACTGGAGAGCTGTACGGTCAGTTCGGTAGTACCTACGCATGCAGGATACGAGTATCGAATCTCAAATTTTGAATGAACGGCTGCCATGAGGCGTGGCCTTTGGGACGTCGCCTCGATGGTTTTATTGGGGCTGTTGTTTACCTTCATCGATTGCCTTTTGCACGATTGTGAGTCTTGCACAACATCTGGCAGTTCTTGCGATCTGTGGGACCACCCTTGGTCCACGCTGCTACATGATCAGCGTCCATTTCTGAAAGCATCCAGACTTTGCTCTTATTGACATCATGGCCGACTGCGCAGAGCGGACAATTTGATACGCTATTAGCTTCGGCAACTGTAGTCTGCTTGGCGTAGACGGATTTCTTTGTAGCTTCGTCAAAAACACGGACATCCAGCAATTTCGTATCGGTTGAACCTCCAAGAATGTATTCGAAGACGCCGCGACGTTTCCTGACGTATGGGTCGCTATAAAGTCGCTTAACCTCTGAGGACACTTTGGCCGGATCATATGACTTGGAATGGTACTCCTCGTAGAGCCGTCCCCACTCCAGCCCCTGCATCTCCTTTTCAACATCCCTGAACACGCTCGACACCCAGTCGATGACACTGTCGTAGTAGGTCTTCAGCCCATTAATATTGTCATCGTTGCGATGAGCGCTCATGAAGCTGCCAATATCGCCCTTGCTCACCCAGTCCAGCGCCCGTTCAAGGAACTGCTGACGGTTTGCGCTGCCCCTGATGTACGCGCTCCATTTCTGGATGTTCGCGTTCTGGCTGTTGCTGAACTCGGCCTTGGCAAACGTCACGAACGGTCCGGAATAAATGGCGTTTAAGAGTTCTTGGGGGTTGAGGGGCACACCTGCGATGTTGATAGTCTCAAACCATTGCTTGATCTCGGTCTCCGTGCCCTCGCAGTCGTAGATCAGCAATTTCGATTCCAGAATTTTAGCTTTTTGGTCGGCGGGCAAGCTGTCGAAGTTCTTCGGATTGCCGTTATCCATGATCGCGAACTTGTTTGTAACGAACCGTCCGATACTGGTGATGCGCTGCTGACCGTCCAACACCTCGAACTTGTCCTCCGCGACTTTGTTGAAGTAGATCAGCCCGAGCGGATACCCCTTTAGTAGCGAGTGAATCACAGCCGCCTCCTTATTGCCGCCGTCATCCGCATAGATGTAGTTCCGCTGGTACTCTGGCTGAATGGTGAGCTTTCCGCCCAACCCGTACAGCCCCTTTCCCTCCAATTGGTTGTACACAAATCCGTCGCAGATGTCGGCCACGGTAATCTCGGTTCTCAGTGTGGTATTCACTTTTTCCTCCCTTTTGAAGGCCGGGCATTGCGACAGTGGCGGATTAGGACTCGCTTGAAAACCTTGACGCCGTTCACGACCCCGGAAGCATTGAGGTCGTAAACGCCCGGCTTGCCGAATCGCTCCCGATACGAATCACGGCACTCCTGAGACGTGTATACCCGCGTCCTAAAAGCATTGTCTGGGTCGTTGGACTCTGTGGTGCCAACAATCTCGAACTGGTCGGGATTGTATTTGTCGAGGAAGGTGATCGGGACGCCCATGACGCCGTCGTAGTCGCTGGGAATTGCCTTGTAAGTGCTCACCTCGATCGCTTCGTAGTTCTCGTATCGTTCATAAGCCATCTTTCCCTTCAAGTTCTTGCTGAACCGCAAGTTTTCCGCCATGGTCCTGAGGGACAGCTTCTGGTGGCGGCGGCCATGGTCGAGGTTTGTGAACCACATAATGCTCCCCATGCTGAAGTACTTTGTGCCATTGACAATCTTCTTGCGCGACTCCGTCTTGATGTCGTAGTCGTCCTGAACCTGGAACCACTTCGTTCCGCCGTTGTCAACTCCGAACCACAGCTTGTTGTCTTTGATGAATGGGAAGATCTCCTTATAGGTGATCGCGTTTTGGTTGCCTATGATCAGAAACTTCTTGCCGTGTTCCATAAGCTGGCCCACGTACTCGCGAAAGAGGGAGAAGGGAGGATTAGTGACCACGACGTCCGCCTTTTTCAAGAGAGCGATGCATTCAGCGCTGCGGAAGTCGCCGCCTTCAGAGAGGCGCGTGCGGGTGTGTGGGTTCAGCTTCAGGAACAATTCGACGTCTTCGATGCCGGTTGCGCCGTCTCCGTTGACATCCTTCACTTCCTTGATTTCGACGGCAATCGCCTTGGGTTTTTTGCGCTTGCCATTGCCCTCAAAGTACTCATCGAAGGTGAGTTGTGCACCAGCGATTGGGGAACCGTCGTAGCTGGTGATGACGAGTCTTTTCAGCCCGAGCCTGTTGAAGTTGGCGGCGAAGTACTTGAAGAAGTTGCTCTCGAAGGGGTCGTCGCAGTTGCAATAGACGACCTTGCCGCGGAACGTATCGGGGTCGAATTCGAGGTAGGCCTCAACCTCTTTCTGTATATCAACATACTGGGTGTAAAACTCGTCCTGCTTGGCCGCCTTCGCCGCGCCAAGCCCTTGATTCATCGGCTTGCTTTCCGCCTTCGCCATAGCCTATGCTTCCTCCACCATGATCCTCCGAACCGAAAAATCACAGGCGCCTGCTGTATGGCGTCCTGTGTAGTGTCGTTTTTATGCGTTACTTCCTATCAGTTTTGATTAAGAAGATCCGCAATTTCACCTGCTATTTCCTCAACAGTATGGGTCGCGGTGCTTCGTGCAACTTTATCTGCCAGAGATGGACTATAATCGACAACTTGTTGCTTAGTAATGTTATGCCAAATAGGAAGAAGGATCTGCTCTCCTGACACAGCTCGTGTGACAATTCCGTCGAGTTCGTAATTTGTCCAACCTTTGGAGATGAAGTTCGGCGATAAGACGACCAGTCCAACCCGACTATTTGCGAGCCCTCTGTCTATTTTCTGCCTCAAGCTGTCGCCTATTCGCAACGTAAACTCGTCGTACCATACATCAATGCCCTGCTTCACAAGAGCATTTGCGAGTGGTCTTACTATTTCGTCTTTGTCCTCTGATGCGTGAGAAATAAAGACATCGTGGGATTGTCCGCCTGAATCCATGGCAGGGGGAATATTGCGCCTTACAAGACCCGGCACTTCAGCTAAAGGAGTCTGGCGTATCTCCGGCAACGGTCCGGGGAGAACTCTTACTGATGCACGTGTGCTACCGCGCAAGCCTTGCATATCTATTGCGACATGCCAATGTCCTGAATTCGGAATAGGAAGCCTAATGGGAGATTGTTTAGCAAGGCCGCCGTAAAATCGATGTTGGCGGTCACTTTTGTAGCTCGAAAAATTTGAGCTATCCATCAGACGGACGTTCGCGCCGCTGGTAAGGGTGATTTCTACAATTTCACCTTGCTTACGATACCCGAGGTCGTTATGGATGAATTGCAAGCATCTTTCCTTTCTCGCTTTTTTTGGGGCATAACTTTATTTACTCACCGCAATACGATGAATAACCAATATACTTAAAAAATTGGGAATTTCTGAAACTGTTAAAAAATCCATGGCACTTGCTGGAAAGACGCTCCGTATTTAACATATCTGGCTGATAATTAAATTGATTTTTTTGCATTTCTATCAAAATATTTTTCCGTGGGTGAACAATTCCGACGGGTTTGCTCCCGATCTGGGTTACTTATCGTAAACACGGTGAGTTTTTCAACAACATAGGAGAGGGGAAATGATTCAGAAATTCAAATTATATTTATCCCGCAATAGGGTTCAGCTGTGTGAAAGTGTTCCTCCACAGTGACGCTCGAACTCGGGTTTTTTACCGTCAACCTTGCATGTGATAACCAATTTATTTGGCACTATCTCAATATTTTTACAATTGGTGATAGGAAACAATACATTGAAGTTGTCATTCCGATAACCTGGGGTCTCATCCTAAATCCAAAAGGTATCTGATGCCCGGAAAACCTTTGATACGTTTGTAATTTTACATCATCCAGCGTCCGAATCACATCCCCCATCATGGTCATTAGCCCCATAAAACCCGTCTATATATTTAGAGCGCCTCCCACAGTCTATTCTCTTTAACCCATACAAGCTGTCTTCTTGCTCCATCCAATGAGCCAACGTTCCATAATAGTGCTCAAGTTTCAAAATCTCCCCCGAGTGTGTGAGCTCTACCCTGTATGTAAGAGGGTATAGATCCGCCAATAATTTTTTATGCCGCCGCCATATCCCCTCCGTTGCCGGCGCCCCTTCCATCCCCATCCATTGAACAAAACCCATTCAAGAAAGGAGACACCATGAGCAACCTTATCCACGTGACCCTCAAGGACCCCACCAATTCCGGATACGTCTGGCGCGAATTCTATTGCCCGGATTGTCTGGATAAGAAACTGGCGTCATGCACCTGGCTGAAGGAGATCCGCCGGGTAAACGCAACGCCAAAGCACCTCTCAACCATCTATCCACAGCTTGTCAATGAACCGTATTGCAGAGATTGCGGTTCCATCTTCAGATTTTAATCCATCACCATTTCAGCGGAAGGCGGTTTTCGGTCATTGTGCCGGGAACCGCTTTTTGCGTTTGAATGAAAGGAGGCAACACCATGCAAAAGACCATACCCAGATCCAGAGCCACACAGAAACAACTCTTCGGAGCCAACCCAGACCCGCCAAAGGGGACCTTCGTTTCTGTCTATCGTGTTTCCCTGGTCAAGGATGCGAACATCTCGTTTGGGGGTCAGAGGCTTAACAACGCCGAAGAGGCCCAAGCTATCCTTCGCAAACTCATCCAGAAGCACGGACAATCCGACAGAGAACATTTTTGCGTGATCTTGCTTAATGCCAAAAATGAAATAATCGGTATGAACATCGTCTCCATCGGGGGGCTGTCAGTGCATCAGTGGTACCAAGGGAGGTCTACAAACCGGCAATCCTTGCCAATGCCGCCGCCATGATCCTTTGTCACAATCACCCCAGCAACAACCTTGAACCCAGCCGAGAAGATCTGGATCTGACCCGGCGCATCATTCAGGCCGCCAAGGTGATCGGCATTCAAGTGCATGAGCATCTGATCATATCCCTGGAGGATGACCAGTATTTCAGCTTCGCAGATCAGGGGATCATTCAGCGGATGTACAACGAAGCGAACTGAATCAATCAATACACTTTTCATGAGGGACCATTTGCCCCCGGGCAGATGGCTTTTTGCATTTTGAAGGGAGGTGAAATCCACAATGGCATACACGCCGGAACTGAGCCTGGCCTCATCTCAAACCTTGAGGCGTATCGCGTGGGCGCTTGGAATACCCATGACTCAGGCCATCGAAAAGATCTTCGAATACCTTCCCGGCATCTTGGACCGTAGCAAGGTTTGCAAGGCGTGCAGGGACAAATCCAAATGCAATACATGCTTGTTTTCAACACACACAACGAAAGGAAAAACACATGAATAGAGAAATTCTCGAAAAACCCTTTGGCCCGGAGCAGATCAAACAGCGGGAAGGGCATTATGGACGGACGTTCGATTATGTCGAGGGGCATGCCGTTATCAAGAAGTTGAATGATGCCTTTGACTCGGAATGGTCCTTTTCTATCCTGAAGCATGAAATCCTGAAAGATACGGATGAGGTGATCGTCCTCGGTGAACTCAAGGCCGGGGATATCGTCAAGACCCAATTCGGATCGAGTCGAATCACCCGTGCGCGTGAGACTGGAGAGATGATATCAATTGCCTGTGATTTGAAGGCAGCCGGCACAGATAGCCTGAAAAAGTGCGCCACCATGCTCGGTGTGGGACTGCACCTGTACAACAGGACAAACGCCCATATGGGTCAGAATGGAAACGGTTCAAATGGAGTCGGATATCGGTCTCAACAGGAGCCCAATCACGATCAGCCCTCCAGGGGAGATCGTACAAACGGCAACGGTAACGGCAATGGGGGCAATAATTCCCGGCCTCCCGGTAACGGCAATGGCAACGGAAACAATCATCCCAACAGGTCAGATTGTAATGAAAGGATTTCTGACAAACAAATGAATTACCTCATGCAACTCAATGAAGATCGGGGAAGGAGTAAAGCTCAACTCGACAGTTTCTGCAAGGAAGCTTATGGGTGTGTTGTAGAACACATTTCCAAGCGTGATGCTTCTGGATTGATCCGTACCATGCTGCCCAACTAAACCCATTCCAACAAATCAAAAGGCACACAGATGAGGGAGCCCCATAGGCTCCTTTTTTTATGCTCGGATAAAACAAGAAATGCCCTTCTGACGGCCCTGAAAGCCGTTTTGAGGGGCTTTTTTATTATGGAGGCCACCATGAGCACCATGAAAGTGGAGGTAGTCTGCAGCTATTGCCGACGCTCGATAGCTTGGAAGGAGTGTGAGGTATCTGTCCTCAATAACATTTCCAAACCCGTCTCCCATGGCATCTGCAGCGAATGTTTCCAACGAGAACTGGAGAAACTCAACGCAACAATGAACCCAACTACAAAAAAATGAAAGGAGCAGTATCATGGTAAAAACATCAACGCTTGAAACTGTCATCAACGAAGTCCATCAACGATCCGCCCAGCATTACGATGAAATCGTCCCCGTCCAGGATATGACATTTGACAGCCTGTCGCAGATGTGGGTGTCGAGGCGGCCAGTGGAAGTTTTACCCAGCGCCCAGCGACTCCTTGCAAACCGACTCCGGGTGCCATTTTCCTATCTGTCCCGTTGTCCCAAAGAATTGCAGGCAGAGAACCTCAATTACTGGATCAGGGAGGAGGCCAGAAACCGCCAAACCCTGTTTTGCCGGTTCGACGACAATAAATTGCGGGCCGTTTTTACTGAACGATATACCGCCATCGACCACATGGAAGTGCTAACCAAGATGCTGGAATATGGTTTCAACCCGGAAACTGAAATCCACATTTCCTTGGACAACGAAATCATGGTCCTGAAGGTGCCGGAATACGAGAGGACCTTCCGTTTGTCTGAAAATGACAAGGTGGTTCCCGGCATCAGCATCTCAAATTCGGAAGTGGGTTTCCTGGCGCTCTCAATCGAGGCCTTTTACTATCGCCTGGTCTGTACCAACGGAATGATCGCAAAAACCGCCGTTGATGCCCGCTACAAGCATATCTCAAGAAAGGTCATGGATGAGTTTCCGATGGTGCTCCAAGGCGTGGTGGACCAGTCCAGGCATGGCCGGGACAGGTTTATGATTTCCATAGGAACTCCGGTGTCCAATCCGGAAAGCACCATTGAATCCTTTGCTCGACAGTTCCAGATTACTGGACCCGAAACAGACATCGTAAAACGGGCTTATTACCAGGAGGAAGGTGCCACCATGTTTCACGTAATAAATGCCTTCACTCGTGCGGCCCAGGACCCTTCCCTATCCGCCACGGATTCCTATCGGCTTGAGAAGACGGGCGGGCATATCCTCGCGATGGTGAAATCGTAAACCCGATTCAGTCAAATCCCTTGTCTTCATTTTCATGTGTTTAGCCGACCGGCGACTAAACACTTTTCACAAATAACTCGGAAGGCCCTGTCATCAAATCGATGGCGGGGCTTTCCTTTTCCTAAAGGAGGTAGCCATGCAATACGTGGGTATTGTCGGAGCGCGAAAATACAAAGACAGGCAATCAGTCATCGACTTGATCCATTCACTTCCGGAGGATTCTATTATCATCACCAGTTCATGCAGGGGCGTTTGCACATGGGCCAATGAGGAGGCCAAGGTGATTGGCCTTAAAGTCCGCATTTATTCGCCGGATCTGACAGGCGTTGCAAGCCGACCGGAAATGGTAGAGCGTTACTACCAGCGAAATCGAGAGCTGATTTCAAAATGTGAGATTGTCCACGCCTTTATCAGTCAAGAGGATGGTCTCACCGGTGGTACCCGCTATGAGGTCCAGTATGCTAAACGACTTAATAAGGAACTGGTTCTTCATTGGGAAAATGACAAGGTTCAAAGGACCGGCCAAAGGTCCTTGCCATTCGATCACGAAGAAAAAGATTTTTCGAATAGCTGGATGAATTTCTTTTCTGAAGCGCTGGGGCAAGTTCCTTAATCCGGCAATAGAGGACAATGGCAAAAACATAAAATCTTGTGCTCGCAATGCGGGTACTGATTTGAAAGGAGGTATCAAATGGATGATTTCTTTGACGATTTTGACGGGGATAATGATGAGGGGTTCGATCATGATGACGATGACGCCGATTTTGGTGAAACTCCTGGTGAATTTGAATCTGAAGCAGGACCGGCTATCGATGAGGATGTATCTCTGGAGGCGGAGAATGACCATTGTCGCGGAATTCAGTGGCAGGATTGGATGTTATTGGGGCCGATCTCTGAAGAAATAGCCAGGGAAAAAGCAGAGGAGGAACGGTTGATACGAGAGAACGATAAGGGTGAGGATTAAAAAGGAGGAGCAACATGGGGGCTCAGTTGCATGACGGCTGCCCCCCATGCTGCAAGGGTTCTCATCAGTGCCGACACAATTAGGACTGATGACTGCTGGCGATACTAAATGTACATGGGTAATTTTTCAGGATAATAAATAGAGCTACTACAGGGTTTGAAGACACGTTTTCGGTTCAGATATCAAAGCCCTATCTTTACTGCACACAGAATTAAGTTTTTCCAAATGTTTAAATATTGGGAACGTCCCGAACTTCCGCCGGGCATTATCGGCGGCAAGGCCTTTGTCCTGGACACCTACCGGAAAGTAAAAGAAATATTTCAGTCCAAGCGGGACAAGGTCCCCAAGTCGATTTCAGGACTCACCGGCATTTACTCCCTGAAACGCCTCACGGAATGAAGATTCAGTCTTCGGGAAAAGAATCCGCCTGTCCATCCGACCCCGCGTCAGATCGCCATCTTAAACAACCCATGCTCTCTGCTTGAAGCATTCGCCGATGCTTGCGCTTCCCGCTCCTTTGTGATTTATGCGCAACCGCATCAAGCCGCCTTTCCGCCCTCGTTCCCTGAAACAAACATCATAAATACCTGTTTCCTGCCCCCTTATTTCTGCACCTCTCTAAATGGCTCTCATGCCCATCCAACGCGCTAATATTGCAAAAATTATCTCGAATTGTTGGACACCGTTGGGTCTTTGACTCAAACACACAACATAAAAAATGTCGCAACATAACGTCCCCCCCAGATTCCATACACAATGAACGCCTGTAACACCTAACTTAACAGACCACCAAAGCTGAGCCGAAAACGCACTGAAATGATTCATGAATTTGCGTGTTGCTCGCCAATCCGCCATTGGCAGGCCAGAAATCCGTTATTCGGTGAGCTTTACCGGTGTTTTAAATCCTGGGGGCTTTATGGCAAGCACCGAACATGATAGCTGACCAAGAATAGCTTCGGCGGTATTGCCGATGATCAGCCCCGAAATACCTGTGCGCGCAACCGTCCCCATGACTACAAGATCCGCCTGCAACTGCTCCGCCAAGGTCACGATTACCTTTTTCGCCGGTCCCTTGGGCAGGTGGGAGCGAGGAGAAATTATATCATAAGCATCGGTGCCGATCCCTTCACGCAACGTCTCGCCCAGCCTGTATAGTCCTTTTTGGTGGAGCGAGTACTGGTTTGCGACGTGGGTGGCAATCGTATTGTTTGGGATGTCCCCCCTCGCCAGCATGACTCTTTCGGCCATGGCTTCCCAGGCATGGACCATATGCAAGGAAGCAAAGTCGGATAGCGCAAGCGAACTGGCCAGTTCAAGAATCTCCAGGTTAAGGGCCTGCTCTGAGGCTGTAGGGTCTAAAAGATTGAAATCAACAGCCGCCAGAATGCAGTCGTAATTGGATTTTTCCAGTTGCCTCATGAGCCATATCGGACACGGGCATTTTCGCAGCAAATGCATATCGTCGCTGCCAAATACTCTTTTCATAAAATCGGGGTTTTCCGCAGCCTTGATCACCAAGTCATACGAATTGAGCAGTACGGAACGAATTGCCTCAAGGAAAACCTTGCCCATCAGAACATCGAGCTGGATTTTCATTCGATTCTGGTAGGGCTCGATTAAGACTTCTAACGCCTGCATGTGTGAATTCATTGTTTCCATCTGGTAATCATCATTAACAGGCGGGATTACGTCGATGATCGTCAGTTTTGCCTGGTTGTTCTCCGCCAGAGAGACTGCACGTTCTACTGCCGAAGATTGATCCACCGTTTCTTCATTCACATAAAGAATGTTTTGAAATTGTTTCATCCGTACCTCATCTTAGGACAATCTGCATGCTTTGTTTTGCCAATCTTACAGAGCCATAGCTCTTGTTCAATAATCGGGATTCTCTCATAGCAATGCCTCTGCGATACTGAAGTAGATAAGGAGTGTAGAAATATCGGTTAATGCCAGGGTCAATGGACCCGCCGCAATTTTCAGGTCAAGCTTCAGCTTGTGCAACAGAGACGGGATGCTTAGTCCGAATAAACTGGCTGCGCAAAGCGTCAGCAGGAGGCTGGACCCAATGGCAAGTCCCGACACTATATTCCCGCGCCATAGCCAGACAATTAGGCCCACCAAAATACCACACGCGGCACCCAGCAACAAGGCCGTACCGGTCTCGCGCCAGAGTGCTTGCACAAACCATTTCAGCGTCGGTAATCTTGACTGCAGCCCCTGAATGGTGACCGTCATGGACTGCATGCTGACACTCTCGCCCAATCCCAGAACCAGCGTCAGGAAAAACGCCAGAACCAAACTTTTGGCCAATGTCATCTCGTAAACACCGGCCAGCAATGCGCAAGCCGTACCGCTGGTGATCGTTGCCAATAGCCATGGAAACCGGAAACGGAACGCCTGCAGCGGTGAAGCGTCTCGCACCTGCAAGAGGCGAAAGCCGATCGTCTCAAACACTCTGTCCATGCTATTTTGATCGGCTAAATCAAAAGCATCTTCCGTAAACATTCCGATATCCACCACGCCCAATATCTTTTTTTGTTCATCCACCACCGGAAACGCAAGCAACTTGTGCAGTATAAAAAACTCGTAGGCCTCCAACACCGTTGCAGTCATCGGAATTGTAATTACGGAACTGATCATCACTTCGTATATGCGTTGCTCCAAGGGCGCAGCAAGCAGGCGCCGGGTCGGCACAACACCCACCAATCGATCGTTGCTGTCCACCACATAAAAATAGACAATTCTGTCTGCCAGCCTTTTATTTACTCTGATGTCGTCCAATGCTTGCTGAACGGTTGAATTCTGGGGCAACTTCGCAACGTCCTTGTGTGCGAGGGTGGCAATCGGCTGGTGCAGATGGTTTGTCTGTTCCGTCATCAGGAAAAATTTTCTTTCTTCGTTTATCGATTGCATGGTCAAACTCCTGACCATTAGCAATCACATATTCCTAATTTGAATTTTCGTAAAGTTGCCTTTTGTTCAAGGAAATTGGGGGCAAGGCCCCCAAACAAAAAGATGCCGGATCGCTGGTTCGTTCAGGTCCTATTTTAAGATACATATCTTTCAAGCAGCCAAAGCATAAGAAAAAAGATCACGGCAACTAAAGATAGCTTAACTCCGAAAACGATCTGGTTGCGCAGGGTGCTTGTTTTTGGAGAATAGTCAATTACCGGCTCCGAAGAGGGGCTGCTTTCGCTGACGTCTTGTGATTTCAAATGGGTATTTCGCATAAGGCCTCTTTGCACGCATCAATATAATGCTCTCCGCAGGCAAGTGGCTGCCATTTGGGTGGGCCGCATATCCATGGAGCTGCAAAAAAAATAGTTATAAGCCCGGAATTTAATCACACTATATCCTATTGCGGCAGATCAGAAATTTGATTTAACAGGATTGCAGGTGCAATTGAATCCAGGAGTTTATTACGAGTTGATCACGAACTATGTTTGTATGGGAATGGAGATGCTCGAATGGGAATTGCCGCACGGTCTACACGGTGGGCGAAGCTGGCGCTGTATTCTGTAAGAAAGAGTGAGGATCCCCTGGTAAAATCGAACAGAATTTGTCTGAGAATCAATGCGCCGTTAAATAGTTCATTGAAAGAATTGTAATTAGTCCGCCTATCGTGGGTGGAGGCTGATACCACGCAATCCAAGAAGGCAGGAGTAAAGAGAAAAGTCCTTGGGCGTGTCCTGGTGTCTTGCAGATCAACTGACAATTTTGTCTGTATGGCTACCGTTAACAGGCAGAGAGCCAGAAGCAAAGAAATGAAGATTCGTACATTTATCTTAGCTGCTGACACGGTTTGTCTCTCCCGAAAAAAATTCCGATAATTGGTGAGTGATGGCCCGGTGGAAAATATATGGGGCGCGATATCCATATTTACGCAAAGTATCAGGTCTGTGCTTGAATTTCAATATTTTTCTATAATATAATAAAAAAAATAGCACAAAACAATTATCACGATTTGATTGTTGCCCCCGGTGGGTGTCAAGGGAGTTGTCACCTAAAAAATGTTATGTGAAGCTCTGAATTATGTTAAGCTCCCACCTTTTCCTCAGCAATTCCCACATTTTCCTGTGTCAGCTCATAATTTCACTTCACATAATTGAGTGCCTTTTGCAAGGTTGTTTAGCCATGTCAGGATTTCCGGTTCATGCCATTGCGATTTAGCCTCGATAGTCGGCGCATTTGTTTTTTCGAGCATCCTCCGTTTCATTTCCATATCGATTTCGAGGTAGATATGGGTTGTGTTGATATCGGCATGCCCGAGCCAGTAGCTGACCATATTAATATCGTTCCCAGCTCGAAGAAGGGGATTCCCGGGACCTTGTTGACTCCGTTGGCATATTTTCCCGTTTGCTGCTTAAATATTGCCAGTTCCCAAACAGCCTTGAGAAATGAAGCTTTGAACCCTGTTTTTTCGTTATCAAATTGGAATCGTTGAGATAATACCTTTCCCCCGGTAAAAAGCAAGATAAAAATGTCTTCATGTTATGCGTATGGAGTGGGTCCGTGATAGTCACTTTCCTGATTGGCTATTCCACGTTTTCCCTGATTGGCGACAAGAAACATCTATTCCAGCCCTCAGAATATCCTTCCTTGCCTCGGAATTAACTTACCTGAGTAATAATAGAAGGGCATAAATTTTTGCCCAAATTCATTATTAGGAGGAAATTCCGAATGAGCAGAAAAAATCAAGAAACTTATTCAATCGGCGACACCGCCAAGATCACAGGAGCCACCCAGAAACAGATCAGAAACTGGGAAGCCAGGGGATACATCCCAGAAGCCGGCAGAGTCATATCCGGCGTCAGAGCCTACCGAAGGTTCACCCTGGAACAGATCGAGATCATCGGCAACATCAAGCTCTATCTCGGCCAGGGGTTCACCCTCCCGGTGGCGGTTAAAAAAGCGAATGAAGGAGGAAAGAAAAATGTATAAAAATCAGGCAAAAACAAAAACATGCCCGTTTATCGATCGGGCCTGCCTCAAAACGGAGTGCGCCATTTATCATGAGGGTTTTGATAAGTGCGACATCGATTTGATTCCGTATAACCTGTTCAAGAATACGGAAGCGCTACTGAAACAGACCGAACCCGAACGATCAGGGCTTCGGTAACATTCCAACGGGTGTGGGTTAGGCTGGGAATCATGAGCCCGGCTGAAAAGGTACCTCTCCACCTCCGCCCACACCTGAATTCAAAAAAGCGAGAGGACAATGAGGAGAGTATGAATAAGAAACTGAATTTCAAAATAACAAATGCCGTGAACACATCAAGAACGAAACCTTTATTGGCGACCATACCGCAGAAACAATGCAGGGGGCTATCAGTAAACGGTGGGTTTTAAGGGTGAATGGGGGTCTGAAGAACATACTTTAAAGATGTGCTTTGACATCATAAAGCTCGCAGTTAGAAATCACGGCATCCGACTCAAAATAACCCCCCATATAAATCGTACCGTCAAGTATTTGTTCGCCAGGCATGGCATTGAACGAAAAGAAATATACAACCATTTGTTTACTGTTTTCTGGGAAAGGGAAAAGCATCTCAAGTGGGACCCAAGCAAGTCCCCTTTTCAAGTATATGTGACCTTGTTCGTCCACTATGAACTCAAATCTCTCCGGAGGCTGCTCGACAACGGCCTGAAAAAGGAAAGAACGATCCCTTTATCACAACTGGAATATGATAACACCATAGACAGATCCGGGATGTCCACCAGTCGTTATGAAAGCGATGGGATAGATGGACTCATAAACGCTGTTTCCCCAGAGGATGAACTTATCGGAAGAGAGCTGATGCAGATAGCCGATGACTTTTTCGGACATCATGATCTGGCGGTGCTCCTGGGGGCCAGGGATCGGTGTGATGAAGCCAGAAGGCTTGGAATTGATTATTTCAGCTATTGCAAACGCCTGAACAGAAAGGTTGAACGATTCAGGTCCTACCTCGAAGACATCGGATACACTGACTGACCAAAAAGGCTCGCT
The DNA here is from genome assembly GCA_034003325.1 of Desulfobacterales bacterium. Taxonomy (NCBI): domain Bacteria; kingdom Pseudomonadati; phylum Thermodesulfobacteriota; class Desulfobacteria; order Desulfobacterales; species Desulfobacterales bacterium. The sequence goes on along the minus strand of JAVEYW010000006.1, from coordinate 250,591 downwards.
GTCAAAAGCGGGCCTTTCTTTTAGACCCTTCCTTCAGCAAAACTTCATTTACCAGCCAGGCCGGCAACACAAAAAATGTTTCAGCAGACGCACAACTCGGCAGCGCCGCTAACACAAAAGTGATGTTTCAGCTTCCGCATAACTCGGGGGCCTGGTCATCACAGTTGTGCAAAAGCTTCGTGGCAGCGGGCACCGGTGGTATATCATTCTGCAAAAGCTGAAGCTGTCGCAAAGGTATCCTGAACTGATCAGAGAGCTTCCGCAATGCTCGTCTTGAAAAGTCTGTGGCCCCTGACTGGGGGCATGGGTGGTTTTTTAATTGCGGACAGCACAGAGCGCTGCCGTGTCAGACACTGATAAACGGAAACACTACAGACCGGTTTCTCACCTGTCTCAAGAAACAAACAATCACACAGTTGCGGAATTCTATAGGATACCGTTTCAAGTAGTCTCTATAATACTATATCGTTCAAACCATCGTGGTTGTGGACAAAAAAAATGAAAAAAAGTGCATTTATTTGAAAAAAGTTTCAAATTGGCTCTCCTTGGCTCTCTGATCGGCTATTTTATTCCAGTTTTGTACCATTTTATCCTAACGTTTTGTGTTTACCCAACCTGATTCAGGGAGGCAGGGTAGTTTGGTCCAGACAGGATACCCCCTACAAAGACTTCAGCCAACGTACCAGTGACTGCCAGGCTCTGATTATTCTGGAAATTAGAGCCGTCTGTTTCCTCTTTTTCAGGTTAACTGCCTCGATATATGCTTTTTTATCCGCTCTATCTCGTGCCTGGACTCGATCAATTTGCCACTGAGACATCCCATTTGCCCAAACCACTTGATTCTTTGAAATCAAATAGTGGGATTTGCATGCAAAACTCCAGTTACCAATAGATGGCCGAAGTGTAACGACCACTCCTTCCTTCCGGAGGGACCAATCAACCGGGGACAGCGGGGTAATAACTTCCTCACCACAGCCACAACAGCATTTGTGTGCGGCGGTTTTATATCGCTCACAGATATATAGTACACCTTCCTCTAAACGATCCGGAATAAAGTCTACGAATGCTGGCCTGATCGTTTTTCTTTTCATGATATGCTGTCAACTTTTCCAGTCATTTCATCCCTCGTCAAGGAGTGCGAATTAATCGAGTATGTCGTATGGTGGGCCTTTACAATATCTTGGTAAAAGCCGCAAACCTGCTTCCATTTAATAACCGCCAGGGCGGCATTGAGCGCATTCATATCCGCGACCTGAATATTTGTCCCGTAAAGATCGTTCCCATTGTCAGATCCTTGGGGGGCATGCCTTTCGAAGTGATCAGATTTATCCAAGGTGCTCAATGTTGCCCGACAGGTCCCAATAAGGCAATTTTCCTCTGAAACTATCACCAGCTCCATGCCAACGTCGACAAACGGGATTCCGTTTAGTCGGAGGAAATTTCCTATCAGCTTCCTGACTTCACCTTTATCCACGCATAGGAAAACAAAATCAAATCCCTCAAGTACACTGATGTTGCTTTCAGTGATATATTCCTCATAGGGAAAAATACCTGTCCGCATAGCACCATAAATGCGAGCAAAATAGGTTACTTTGAAAGGCTGATCCTCAAGGGTTTCGATCGATGCGGCACCTGGTGCTCTAAAAGCATTATGCTGTATAAATTTATCACCATCATATAGATGAATTTCACGAACCGGGGCTTTTGCAACCAGGTCGAGGACGTAGGAGCCGGTGCCTCCGAGCCCAACGATGGCTATCTTGTCCATGGCAAGTTTCGCAGATACAGTCATAATATTTGCTCGGCTTGATGCAGTATCCCAATATCGAAATACCGAATCTCCATCAGTTGAAACGATAACCCTGAAAGTGCAAGGAGTCACATCCGGATCTATTTTTTTAGCCTCATTGGAGATTATAGAAATGTAATTTTTCATCTTGGAATAGTAGTCGGGATAGCCGTTTGCCCCAAATGGCTTGTTTGAGAATCGGTGCTGTGCCTCAAATCCCGGCCAGAGCTGAATAGCTTGCGAGGAGTGGCGAATTGCTTCAATGGGCATTCCGGTATGGCGGCAAGGATATTCACCGACGAACCAAACCTGATGGTCGCCTGGTTTGCCCAGTTTTCCTACATTGCCATTAAGGTTGGTTACAACGATACCCCTTAAGACCTTTCTTTGCGCGTTCACGTATGGAACAGAGTGCACGAGAACATGTCCATTTTGCACTTCAACCTCATAACCCTCTTGCTGGAGGCGCTGAAGGTCGGGATCAAGAACGATTAGTTTTGGTGACATTGAAAATCATTCCTTCCTTGACATGCACTTCCTGCCCATTAACAAGCGTGCCATCTTTGCCGTGGGGGTTAGCGTAAGCGACTGTATAATCAATGTTGGCATCGGCTTGATCGTTGGGAAATGCAAGTTGGACGACTTGGCTATATGAGATCGTCTTTCCTGTCACTTCCCGCTGGCGACCGTTTACAATAATTGTGGTGGTTTTGTTCTGTCCAGGGGCATTGTCTGAATGATTGTTGCTCATTTGGTGTCTCCTCTAAAGCAATATTGTAGTGGCTTTGTATCCATGATAGTATCGCTCAATGTTTTGTGTCACATGGTGGGCAAGGGTCATTACCATAACTATCCTTGTCCCGAATTCTGCCGTCGGGTCGGTGTATAACAACTTCGCTCTGCTGTTTTATCGCGGTTTGGCGGGCAGCGGTGATTGCATCTGACTGTGTCCGATGTGTCGAGGTTACTCTCTGATTACCGGCACCTCTAACAGCCCAGTTGTTCCTATGAGGCACTACGTGTTGATTTTTTCCCATTGTGATAATCCTTTCTTGATAAAACTGATTTTGTTTGCATTGTCTCATTCTAAATGTGTATGCCGGTATGGAAACATTTTTTGCCATCTGAAATAGAAAAAATGGCAAAAATTGAATCGTAGGTGGCATTAGGTTATGAAACGACAGTGGAAATTCTATAAGGATATGTGATGCCCCGGTATAAAGATGCCTATGATCCGTCTATTCACAAACATCTCGACAAAGTGGATTGGGATGCTGTTTTACCCGCAGTGCTGAAATATGCTCGTTGGAGGGTGCAAATATTTCATTGGCTTGGTAAGGATATGGACCCCGAATCCCTTGTGCGAGAAGCGTTCGCTCGGGCGTATGGAATTGGGACTAACGGGACCTACCGTAACTGGAATAAAAAGACATGCCCGGACATTGCTATTTTTTTAAAAGGCATCATAAGAAGCATGACCAGTCATAATGCGGAGCATGAATCAGAATTTCCTACAGAATCTTTATTTTATGAGGATGGTTCCCCCAAGGATGATAAAATTTTTGGTTCTTCTGATGAAACCGTTGCAGCATCAAGACCCAAAACCCCAGAAGATGAGCTGATCGAGTCGGAAAACCTTCGAGTCCTAATGAATGAGCTCGACCAGATTAGTTGCGAGGATGATGACTTAGGAATGGTAATTTTATGCTTTGAAGAAGGGATAAGCAAACCACAAGGCATAGCTGCTCAAACCGGCTTTGAGGTTAATGAGGTCAATAATTTACTAAAAAGATTACGCAGGAAGCTCAAACAGTTCAACCCCAAACTGCAAGAACAATCTTCCATAGAAAGGCGGGAAGAATGGGCATAAATAACAAGCTGGAAATATTGGATACCCTGACAGATGCTTTGGGCATGAGTGAGCATCAAACCATTCAAGAGATAAAAGATGAGCTTGCAAACGATGGTATAGATGTCGAAGCCGCATTGTGTCGCTTAAAGATAGCCAGGGAAAAAATTTCAATGGCGGCAAAAAGATCCGTTTTGGACAAGGCAAAAGAAAAAAGGCTTAATCTCGCAGAACGAAGCAATGACATTATGGATCGATTCAAGGATTGGACCAAAGAACAGATCTTGGACCGACTAAAACAAGTGTCCAAAACTGAAGCTGGTTTCGCCTACAGAGATTTAGAAACCATGGGCATGGAAGAGATGAAAGCCCTTTTGGAGGACCTTGAATTATCCAAAGCATCTTTCCCTGACGAGTCATCAAATGAAGAATGATATCAGCTATAAATTAATCGAGGCTGAACGATTAGCGGCTGGCCTGATCGACGAATTTGGCATATGTTCACCAGAACACATCCGCATTCGAGATATAGCATTTATCAAAGGTGCTGTGGTTGTTGAAAAAAAAGTCCCAGGAGCAGCGGCAAGTATTGTTAAGCTTGGAAACAAGGCAACTATTCGAATCCCTGGTGGCGATCCTCCTGAGCGGCAACGATTCAGTATCGCTCATGAGTTGGGCCATCTTTTGATGAACCACCTTACATCGATCAAAAAAGTTTGCAACAACGAGGATATGTTTAGTTGGTATCAGAGTAGTCAGGAGACCCAAGCCAATTTTTTTGCCAGTGAACTTATATTACCAACAAAATTGGTGGAGCTGCGATGTGATGTTGGAACCGTCAATTTTGATCCAATTCGGGCAATAGCCAAGGATTTCAGGGCATCTCTTACAGCAACGGCAATTAAATTTGTCAGGCACTGCCCTGAGCAATGTGCGGTAATTTTTTCAGCCCATAATCAAATTAAATGGTTTTATAAGAGCCCGACCTGGTGGCGATTTATAAAACGAGAAAACAATTTGGACCAAAGAACATTGGCCTATGATTTTTTTGCCGGTGAACAAATGGAGCCAGATCCTCAGGAGGTCGATGCTGATGCTTGGGTCGAAAGCCGAGGCCTGGAAGAGGTTGTGGAGCATTCTATTGCGTCTCCAACCTTTGGTTTTGTCTTAACTGTCCTATGGGTAAAACCAGAGTAGTTCATGAAAGCAAGCCATTTTTTTAGGCCAACTCGGCTTTCGTATATCTCTCCACTATCACCACTGTGAGGGCACTCTAAAATCTGGTGACAGCTATTAACCATCCCGAATTCAGTCTATGGCTCCAAACGCCCTGAGATGCGTGGAGACCTTGTTTCTGCCGTGCACAAGGGCTTTGCCTCAGCTGAACAAAAAATCCCCTCATAACTTGGCATAAGGGCCTCACCGCATTGGCAAATATTCACATTGGTGGCACATCGAAAAAATGTTTTGGCCGGCAGCAGGATGATCCCATTGGTTGCAATAATTTTTAACCGTGCCTCACACTGTCTCCCCCTCTCATGTTTTGTGTTAACTTGTCGATAAATTCAAAGAGTTGTGGCAGATTGATCCCAATGGCCTTAGCACCGATATATGCATTGCGGCGGAAGGGGAAAAATGAACGGGTACGACTACATTTTAGCCAAACAGACTGCATGGGCTGCGAATTCCGGTCTCACCCTGGTTGGAAGCAAGGGGACTCGCGGACGTCTTGCCTACACTTCAAAACTGGAGCACAATCTGTTTCAGCCACTTTTGCCAGAGGTTCGGGAATCATTTGCGGGTGGAGATGGTGGAGAGCTCGGATCAACTGAGTTTCCCGGTAAAATGCAGGCGGTGCACTCATCCTCAGCGCTTGGGGTCAACGTGTTCCAGTATTGGAAATCAATAAATGCGGTTCCGGCGATGGCATCCTTATGTGGGCTTTGTCGGATGGGATCGCAGGTTTCATTCGATATTCGTTTCGAGGAGAAGTATCCCATCAGCGACAAATTCGGGTTCCATCCAAACATTGACGTTGTGTTCCATAATCAGCCATCCTCAAAATTCAAAAGGTTTGCCGTCGAATGCAAATTCTCTGAAGCCTATGGGGCTCATAAGCATGGCGGGCTCAAATCCCAGTATTTTGACCTTGATGACCTCTGGAATGATATCCCCAGCTTGCTGAAGCTCTCAAAGCGCATATCCCCCGATGATAATGAGTTCGCCCATTTGCACCCGGCACAGCTCGTAAAGCATATCCTCGGTCTCAAACGTCAGTTTGGAATAGGTGGATTTCGCCTGCTTTACCTCTGGTATGATGTCTTGGGCGATCAGGGCAAACAGCACCGGGATGAAATCACCGAGTTTTCAGAGGTGGCGAAATCTGATGGTATAATGTTCCATTCGCTCACCTATCAGGAACTCATTGTTTCTATGGCAAATAAACTACCGGAGGAACATTCAGAGTATGCCCGGTATCTTACTCAAAGGTATTTGTGACCAAGCCGGCCAAGGCAATTTCACCAAAAAATATAGACAGGAGACCCATGACAAAACCTCCATTCGATGACCAGTGCTCCGATCTCACTCAAACCATGACCATTGACATCCCCTGCGGTCTGGCAGAACGGGTGGAAAGGTATGCAGAGGAAAACGAGACTGATTTTTCCGGTGTAATCATTGAGGCGCTGGATGCCTTTTTGAGAGGGAGGAAGTCGGATCATTGAAACTGCAGCGAAGGTGAAAGCCTATTGAGCCGGCCCGAAAATAGTTTTGATAAAGCCCCACTCGTGCTTGGTAGTATTAAAATAATATAAACTGTAGTTCATCCCATAGCCACAATTCCGCATCATAGCACTGGACACCGTTCCCATCTGCACACCCTTTCCCGTTTCTGCTTGGTTGTTTGCTTTCGTATTGCGACCTATCACAAAACATTTTCGCATAAAGCCGAATATTGGAAATTTTATGAGACACCGTAAATGAGCATCTACATTAGGTTTACGAGCTCTAATAAAATAAAAGTAAAAATATTTTACTTCTTTTCAAGGTGGTAGAAATAAGTAAATTGTTTCTATGATATTTTTATCCAATACCTCTGGTAGCTTTTCTGATTTTTTTGGCTGAAGACTGTTTACTTTTTTTCTCAAAATTTGGTAATTTAATTCATATCGCCTATGTAATTTACTTCCACTTTTTCCGAGAAAATCTATCATCTCCATTCAATACGGGGCGTTAATATTTTGGCACACAGATTGCTTATTCAACCATTATCGGTGCATGGAAAAGCGCCGTAGGACAGTCGGGTTTCTTCCCGCCAGTGTAGATGAACTACTATCATTGATGATGCCGGTTTATACACTGTAGAAATTTAGAAATGCCCTTGAAGAGACAATAGAGTGTCAAGGGAGGTCGAGCAAGCAGATATATAGATATAAGCCTTGCTCCTGTTAAATTAACTCTTTACCCAAATTTTTATTGACGGGTGAGGTGTTTCTACAGGATGCAGGGCTTTTTTTATGCCCGCCTGACTGGAGCACCCGCCCAAAACAACCAACCATTTTTTAAAGGAGATTTTTAATATGGCAAGATTTACGGAAGCATACCTTGATGATGAAGCTCAGGAAATACTGAAAAAATATGAGGGCCGGGATGATATTACGCTTGTAGTATGGCATAAATCCTATGTGATTGTTAATGTTCCGATGGACATAGATGAATTTAGTTATGATGAACTGGTCTACTATGCTGCTTCTAATGCAATTCAAGACCCGTCCGAGCTTATTTTTTATATTGCAGTGACTAATAAGGACACTAAAGAAATTTTAGAGCGCATTAACCTTTTTCGTGGTGCGCTTAAAAAGGATTAATTTTAACCTGGGGGATGAAACAAGCCCCCAACTAACAAGGAGGTGCGACTATGGGTAGTGTAGTAGAGAAATTCGTATACCGTGCGGATCGTAGAAACGACACCGCGATCATAGGATCGTAAACGTTTACAATCTCAGAAAACTGATTGAAGCCCCGGTTGGTGGAATACAATTTCCCCCGCCGGGGCATGAGCGAAATCTCATTAAACTTCAGGCCCACACACCTCGGGCCAAAACAGGAGTCGGAGCCCAACGCTGCCGGCTTCACACGGTCGCAAATCCAAAACAGGCGACGTGGCAACGCCAAGGCAATTTGATGCCACTGGGAACCCAGCGAACGGCGTGTCAATCAAAATATTACGAGGTGTTTTAAATGGAAAGAAAGGACGATTTATGGGAAAATGAGTTGTTGACTCAAAGTGAAGTGGCATCGTATTTTAAGGTATCGGACAATACAGTAAAAAATTGGCGGAAACGGGGACTGTTTAGTTTTTTCAAAGCCCCTGGGTCAAGCCGTATTCTGTATTATCGTAAAGAGGTAGAGGACTTTCAGGAAAAATTTACAATTTGGCGAAAGGAGACAGAGAATAAGCAAAAACGAGCGTTAAGGGCAAAGCCGAGGCTATCCTCAAATGATGATTGGAGGATTAGCTAATGGCAAAAAATAAAAATAGGCATTTACAAGACAGAGACGGTATTTTTTACTTTCGTAAAAGGCACAACGGTACCACTTTCAAACGGTCTTTGAATACCGCTGATGTTAAGGTAGCCAGAGATTTAAGGGATTTATATTTGTCCAATCTGATTGAATACAGCCAACTGGACCGACCCGAAACACTGCCAGAGGAACTCATTACCTTCGGCGAAGTCGCAAAACAATGGGCTATTATCCACAAAACGGAGGTGAGACATTCCACATGGCCCGACTATGTGTCCGCCATGAACGGCCATATACTACCGGTTTTCAAAGATATGCCGATAAAAGAAATCTCTTATCACGACGTGGTAAAGTTCAGAAGCCTATTGAAGGTAGGATCTAAAAGAGCCAATAATATTCTGGTGCCAATGAAATCCGTTTTTGATTTTGCTCATCAAGAGAATATCGTAGAGAGTAACGTGATGCGAAAGATTAAAAGGCTCCCGGAGGAAGCTCCAGAAATCCATCCGCTGTCATACCAAGAAATCCAACTCATTCTTGGTGCCGTTAATCCCTGGTACAGACCCTATGTCTGTGTTGCGTTTTTTACTGGGATGAGGGCAGGGGAACTAAATGGATTGGAGTGGCAGGATTATTTAGCGGATATGAACCCGGAGCCACAAATTTTCATTCACAGGACCTTTGTGTATAAAAAGGACGGTGTTCCGAAAACAAAAAAATCAAAGCGGTACATTAAATGTTTGCCCCAAGTAATTGATGCGTTGGCGGAGCAAAAAAAACTGACTGGCGGTGGCAAACATATTTTCCTGACAAAGGATGGCAACCGAATGACCCCGGACCACTTCCGCAAGGAGGTCTGGAGCCCCGCTCTTGAAAAAGTCGGTATTCCATATCGACCCCCTATACAAACGCGACATACTTTCGCAACGATGATGATCTCGGCCAAAGAGGATGTCGGCTGGGTTCAAAACATGCTGGGGCATTCTTCTCTACAGATGATTTTTCAGAAGTATTACGCCTGGATACCGCAGGAAACGCGGGCCGATGGAAACGCCTTCTTACGGTCTATAGAAACGGCGCGGACGGAAATCGAAAAAATAGAGAGCGTGGAGGGGGAGACAGCGAATATGGACGATGTGTGTACCAATATTGTCCCACTGGCCGTATACAGAGACAAAAAAAGGGCTTAGCAATTGCATAAGCCCTTGATTTTATTATGGTAGCGGGGGCTGGATTCGAACCAACGACCTTCGGGTTATGAGCCCGACGAGCTACCAGACTGCTCCACCCCGCATCAATGTGGTGAACTTAATAGCCCAGAAGCCGTTGGGTGTCAAGCGATTAGTCCGCTAAGGCTTCAATTTTTCGCATCAGGGCCTGTTTGTCATCGGTGGCCCGAACGAAAATGTGTTTTGTGCGGCCGGTTTGACCGGAAACGATTTCAAGCGAGGATTTGGGTATTTTAAGGCACTTGGAAAGAAATTCCACACACATTTTGTTGGCGGCGTTATCCACGGGCGGAGCCGTAAGCCTCACCTTAAGCGCCTCCCCGTGAAGACCGGCAACCATATTTTTGGAGGCACGCGGTTGGACAAAAACCGTTACTATAAACCCGTCCAGTTTTTCTGTAATCCAGGTTGGGCAGATAAATTTCATTAGGTTGTTTAGATTTGTTGCGTTCGTTGGCGTTATGGCACTATGCGGTCGTGTCTCCCTCGTCGCCTGCTCCGTTTCCGACAATCTGCCGAAAAAACAAGGGGGGCCGCACCACCTTTCCGCCCCCGTTCACAAAGGCGTGCAAGGTGCTGCCCTTGGCAACGACTTCCGTGCCGGCCTGCCGGTAAATGACATAGTCGAATTTGACCCCTGCTTTAACGGACAGGTCCAGCACTGCCTCGATCACGAGCTCATCATCGTATTTAGCTGAGGACAGATACTTGCAATTAACCTCGGAAAGGGGCAGAAAATAACCTTTTTCCTCGATCTGCTTATAGGTCAGCCCCATGGCGCGAAACAGTTCCGCTCGCCCGATCTCAAACCATCGCAGGTAGTTGGCGTGGTAGGCCACGCCCATTGAATCCGTATCCCCGTAAATAACCCGATAGGTGGTTCGATGTGCGTACATAAGGATCACATCACCTGCTGCAGATGGGTCTTTAATTCGTCATAGTTCCGGGTCACCGGCAATTCGGGATATTCTTTGATCACATTTTCCGGCGGACAAAAAAGGATGCCGGCATCCGCTTTTTGAAGCATGCTGATATCGTTATAAGAATCTCCCATGGCGATAATACGGTAATTTAATTGTCTTAAGGCTTCCACAACCTTTCGCTTTCCATCCGGCTGGCGTAACTGATATCCGACGATGGCGCCATCATCGTCGATCGTGAGGGTATTGCAGAAAAGCGTCGGCCATCCGAGCTTTTCCATGAGTGGGCTGGCAAACTGGGTAAAGGTGTCGGAGACGATAATGACCGGCATTCGGGATCTGAGCCAATCCAGAAGGGCTTTGGCCCCCGGCAGCGGATCCATGCCGGAGATAACCTGTTGAATATCTTTAAGCTTAAGTCCGTTTTGCGCCAGAATTTCGATGCGCCGCTGCATCAACACATCATAATCCGAAATATCCCGAGTGGTTAACCGAAGCTCCTGAATTCCGGTCTTTTCCGCCACATTGATCCATATCTCCGGAACAAACACCCCTTCAAGGTCCGAACACACAATTTGCATAAGCAACTCTCTTAATAAGTTAAAGGTCTTTACTCTCCATTCTCATCTTCGATACGAATCAGCATCGGCTGATCGGCCACCACATTCAGATTCGCAATCTCTTTAAGAGCGGTATTCACATCTTTTTCGCGGGCCATGTGCGTAAACATGACGATCGGCACGGGGCCTTCGTTCTTTCTCCCCTTTTGATGAACCGAGCGAAGACTGATGCGGTTTTTGCCTAAGATTCCGGCAATCGCGGCCAACACCCCGGGCTGATCCAGTACTGAAAACCGGAAATAATACTGCGTTTCAATCTCTTCCATCGGCAACACCGGAAGCTTGCGAATACTGTCCGGTTGATAAGACAAAAGAGGGATTCTGCCGACAGCGCCCGTCATCATGTTTCTGGCAATATCAACAATATCACCAACCACCGCGTTGCCCGTCGGCATCATGCCCGCCCCACGCCCGTTTAGCACGATATCCCCCACGGCATCACCGGATACCCTCAAGGCGTTCAAGGTGCCATCCACATGGGAAAGCAGATTGTCCGCCGGAATCATGGTGGGATGGACCCGGGACTCGACCTTGCCGTCTTTTTCCTTCCCTATGGCCAGCAGCTTGATTTTATAACCGAACTGATCGGCGAACTGAATATCGAGCGGCGTTATTCTGGAAATTCCTTCCGTATAAATATCCTTGAAATTAATTTCCATGCCGTAGGCCAGGGCAGTCAGTATCGCAAGCTTGTGAGCGGTGTCGATCCCTTCGATGTCCAGGGTGGGGTCCGCTTCCGCGTACCCCTCGGCTTGCGCCTGGGCCAATGCATCGGCAAACGGGCTTTTATCCTGCAATATTTTCGTAAGAATGAAGTTGCAGGTGCCGTTTAAAATGCCGGTCATGGCATGAATGCGATCTGAAACAAGCGATTCCCGAAGGGTTTTAATAATCGGCATGCAGCCGCCGCAACTGGCTTCAAAGGCCAGATCAACCCCTTTTTCGGCAGCCGCCTTAAAAATCGTATTTCCGTGAAGGGCCAGGAGCGCTTTGTTGGCGGTCACCACATGTTTGCCGTTCTCGATGGCTCGCAGCATGAGTTCCCGGGCAATCCGGTCGCCGCCGATCATCTCCACGATGATATCGATGGATGGGTCCTCCACGACCGGCCAGGCATCGGCCACCATCACACCGGGGGATAAATTCAGGCCCCGGTCCCGATCGACTTCGATATCCGCAATATTTTTCAGGACCAGCTCAGCCCCGACACGAGCGCGGATAAGCGCCTTTCGTTCCAGCAAAATTCTGGCAACGCCCGTTCCGACCGTACCGCACCCCAGCAACCCGATGTTAATCCGCCGCATGAAGGCCCTCCTTTATCCATGATGCAATCACATGATCTTGCGAATACCGCGTATCGCCTGCCTGATTCGCATGGGATTCTCAATAAGCGCGAACCGCACAAACTCATCCCCGTATTCTCCGAAACCCAGCCCGGGAGAAACCGCCACCTGCGCCTCGCGAATCAGCATTTTGGAAAATTCCACGGAACCCATGTGAATATATTTTTCGGGAATCTTCGCCCAGACAAACATGGTGCCCTTTGGACTTTCTACCGGCCATCCTGCCCGGTTCATGCCGGTGATCAGCGCATCTCTGCGCTCCTGATACGTCATGCAAATCTCTTGAACCGGTTCCTGCGGACCGTTCAGGGCAATGATGGAAGCAATCTGAATCGGTTGAAAAATGCCGTAATCAAGATAACTTTTAATGCGGCGCAACGCGCCCACGATTTCCGGATTGCCCACACAAAACCCCACGCGCCAACCAGCCATGGAGTAGCTTTTGGATAGGGAATAAAATTCGACCCCGACATCCTTGGCACCCTTGGCCTGCAAGAAGCTCGGCGCCTTGTACCCGTCGAAAACCAGATCGGCATAGGCAAAGTCGTGCACCACCATGATATCGTGTTCTTTGGCATAGGCCACGATTTTTTCAAAAAAGTCGAGCTCCACAGTTTCCGTGGTCGGGTTATGGGGATAGCTGATGATCAGCATTTTGGGTTTGGGCCAGGTTTGACGGGTGGCAGTGACCAGGTTTTCAAAAAAATCCTGATCCGGCCCCAGGGGAATGCCGCGTACATCCCCACCGGCAATGATGGCGGAAAAAGGATGAATCGGATAGGTCGGTGTTGGTGTTAACACGACATCTCCGGGTCGAATGGTCACCAGCACCAAGTGGCTCAAACCCTCCTTTACGCCGATGGTCACAATGGCTTCGTTTTCCGGATCAATGTCCACATCAAAGCGACGTTTGTACCAGTCCGCGATAGCCATTCTCAGCTTCCGGATGCCCATGGACGCGGAGTATCGATGATTATGGGATTTTCTGGTGGCCTCCACCATCTTGTCGACGATATGCTCCGGCGTTCCAAGATCCGGGTTGCCCATGCCGAGATCGATGATATCCTGACCGGCGTGCCGCGCCGCCATCTTTATTTCATTTACGGTGGCAAAAACGTAAGGGGGGAGTCGGTCAAGCCGTGCAAATTGTTTCATCATGCTAACCTCATTATCTTGGGCGATCGGGGTCGCCAGTAATATAACGCCGCTTTAAACGGATTCAATCAACAAAAAGCATTTAATTACAATACACCAAGGGTAATGTCAAAAAAATTTGTTTTGACATTTCGGGCAAAGGGGTCTAATTTTTGTCGTAAAATTCAGGGGTAAAGCACGTTATTGAAGGAGATTTTTATGGCGGAGTCCATCACCTATGCCGACGCAGGGGTTGATATCGATAAAGGGAACAAGTTTGTCAAAATCATTAAAAAACTGGCGGCGCAGACCTCCCGGCCCGGAGTGATGGGTGAAATCGGCGGCTTCGGCGGACTGTTTTCCCTAAATGTCGAAAACATTAAAAATCCGGTCCTCGTCAGCTCAACCGATGGGGTGGGCACAAAACTCAACATCGCCTTTTTAATGGACAAACACGATACCATCGGCATTGACCTGGTAGCCATGTGTGTCAACGACATCGCGGTTCAGGGTGCAAAACCCCTTTTTTTCCTTGATTATCTTTCGGTCGGGGCACTCAACACCGATACCGCCACGGCCATCATTCAGGGCATCACGGAAGGCTGCATGCAAGCCAAATGCGCGCTTATCGGCGGGGAAACCGCTGAAATGCCGGGGTTGTATAAACCAAACGAATACGACCTGGCCGGTTTCACCGTCGGCGTGGTCGATAATGATGAGATTATCGACGGTTCTGAAATTCATGTGGGCAATCAACTGATCGGCATCGCCTCCAGCGGGCTGCACAGCAACGGGTATTCCCTAGTCCGTAAAATTTGCTTTGATGTTCTGAAGTTGAAAGTGGGCACCTATATGCCCGAATTCGGTCGAACACTGGGGGAAGAGCTGCTGACGCCCACCAAAATTTACTCCGAGACCATCCGGGGGCTGATTCGGGATCTGCCCATCCTCGGGCTGGCGCATATCACCGGCGGCGGCATCGTTGAAAATGTGGTTCGCATTATTCCCAACGCCTGCAAAGTCATTCTGAAAAAAGGGGCATGGGAGATTCCACCGATTTTCTCTTTTCTGCGGCAAGGCGGCAATATTACCCCTAAAGAAATGTTGCGAACCTTTAATAACGGCATCGGCCTTATCGCGGTTGTCCCGGAAAAAGCGGTGAGCGAGGTCATGCAGCGACTCCGCGCCATGGATGAACAAGCCTTTGTTATTGGAGAAATCGCGGAACGGAACAAAGCCGCCGCAAAAATCCAATGGGTATAGCGCAAATGTCACCTTTATCAGGCATTCCCCCGAAAACCGGCGCACCGGCATCCGCCCGTGACAAGCACGGTGTTTTTGGCGTATTCATCAAGCCGATCAAACGCCTTTTAAAATGGATATCGGAAGGCAAGCGGAAAGCGCCTGTTTGCAAAAACTGAACGCGAGGTTGATTGCGCACCCGTTGGGTGCCGACCAAAAAAAGGATGACGGGAACAGCCGATTTTCTTCCCGGTTGTTTCGATTGGGTTTATGAATAAGTATTTACCAATAATTTCGTTCATCCTGTGTCTTTTCTTAACACCACTGGTGAGACACGTTGCTAAAAAAAAAGGATGGATAGCCTATCCGTCCGATGAGCGATGGCATAAGCGGCCCACCGCCCTTTTGGGCGGCATCGCCATCTATTGTAGTACCGGGCTGACATTGCTGTATGTAACTGATTTTTCCATCCTGTTAAGACAAGCATCTCTTCCTTCCGGACAGCAAGCCCCCCTTCCGATCGGCCCGGTTTTGTGGCTGGGCATGACCCTCTGTTTTTGTCTGGGGCTATTGGATGATTATATTCGTATCAAACCGCACACCAAACTGATCGGCCAAGTTCTGATCGCCTCCATCGCAGCCTTTCTGGGATTTCGATTGCACTGGTTTTCATCCCTGACACTGGACACCACCCTGACCATCGTCTGGATAGTCGGCATCACCAATGCCTTCAACCTCATCGACAACATGGACGGGTTGTGCGCCGGCATCGGGCTCATTGCCGCATGCTTTCTATCCTATTTATTTTTCACCATAGACCCCCTGATCTCCATATCCGCTATGATTCTGGCAGGCGCGCTGGCCGCGTTTCTCTTTTATAATTTTTCGCCCGCCACCATTTTCATGGGGGACAGCGGCAGCCTGATGATCGGATACGCACTGGCCATGATGTCGCTCTACCATTCTGAAACCATTTCCACCAACCCGATAACGCCCTATGCGGTTCCGGTCCTGCTGTTGATGGTTCCCATTCTGGATACCACCCTTGTCACGCTCATTCGGCTGTTAAGCGGCCGAAAAGCATCCGTCGGCGGAAAGGACCATACCTCTCACCGACTGGTACTGATGGGATTGACGGAAAAGGCGGCTGTTCGGTTTTTATATCTGATCGGTATCGTCTCTGGTTTTGCGGCTGTATTTGTCAGCAAAAATGACACCCTGACCTCACCGGTTGTCATCATTCCGGTCGCGCTTGCCATCATTCTCATGGGGGTTTATCTATCGCAGCTTCGCATATACCCCGAAAAGGAGTTTTCAGTTCTTCGGGATCGGCCCTATACGCCGATCCTGCTGGAACTTACCTATAAAAAACAGTTACTAATGGTTATACTCGATTTTGGTCTGGTGGCATTTTCCTATTACCTATCCTACAGGCTGCGATATGATCAGGCTGTTTTCCCCGCCTATTTTGTTGTGTTTCTTCGCTCCATGCCGGCCATCATCGCGTGCAAGCTCCTTATCTTTTTCATCATCGGCGTTTATCGGGGAATCTGGGGGTATATGAGCGCCAATGACGTTTATGTTCACTTAAAGGCGTCGACATTGGCCTCCCTGGTATCCGTGGGCATCGTCACCTTTTTCTACCGGTTTGATGGATTTTCCAAAGGGGTCTTTGTGATCGACTGGCTGGTCACCACAGGATTGCTATTGGGCACCCGGGGCTCCTTTAGAATATTTCTGGATACCATGAAACGCAAAACCCTGACGGGTAAAACCGTTTTGATCTATGGCGCCGGCAGAGGCGGAGAATTTTTACTGCGGGAAATCATGAACAATCATCGTCTTCAATTGAAACCCACCGGTTTTCTCGACGATGATGTGCTCAAGGTCGGCAAAAAACTTCAAGGATACCCGATTCTGGGTCGATTTGAAGATCTGCCGAGATTGGTTGCCGAATACAAACCAGACGGAATGGTGGTGTCTTTCAACGGTCATGGAAAAGATAAAATTAAACGGATAACGGATGCCTGTCGTACCAATAACCTGTTTTTAAAACAGTTCGCCATTAAACTGGCGGACATCGATGAAACCCCTTAATCCGGCTTGGCCGCAAGCTGACAGCCGGGAAGCTGGAAAGCTAACACGCATTAAGGGGAATAAACCATTATTTCCCAGATACGAACCTACCCGTTTTTTGTGTCGGGTTACAATACAGGTTCCAATATAGTTCTTATGCTTATTCTCGGAATTGAATCCTCCTGCGATGAAACAGCGGCCGCCGTGGTTAAAGACGGCCTCCACATCCTTTCCTCCGTGGTGTCTTCTCAGGTATCCATTCATCACCCCTATGGCGGTGTGGTGCCCGAACTGGCGTCCAGAAAACATACCGAAGCCATCGTACCCGTGGTGAGTGACGCGCTTAACCAAGCCGGCTTGAACTTTGCTCAAATCGACGGCATTGCCGCTACCCGCGGCCCGGGACTGGTAGGCTCTTTGCTGGTGGGCTTTTCATTTGCAAAAGCGCTCGGCTATGCGCTGAAAATTCCATGGGTCGGCGTCGATCACCTGGAAGGGCATCTCTTCAGTATTTTTCTGGAACCGAATCCACCGCCTTTCCCGTTTGTATCCCTCCTTGTTTCAGGCGGGCACACCAGCCTTTACCATGTGACATCGCATATGCAATACTGCCTGATGGGACAAACCCGGGATGATGCCGCCGGTGAGGCATATGACAAGGTGGCGAAAATGCTCGGGCTCGGTTATCCGGGCGGAATGATCATCGATCAGTTGGCTAAAAAGGGGAACCCGAAACAAATCCGGTTCCCGAGAGCCCATGTCAAGAAAAGCGAATTTGATTTCAGCTTCAGCGGCCTTAAAACCGCTGTAAACCGATATATTCAGACCCATTCGACGGAATATCAGGCGCAGATTCGTGATATTGCGGCCGGTTTTCAAGAAGCGGTGGTGGAGGTGCTGGTCCGGAAAATCGTTCGAGCAGCCATCGCAAAAAACTGTCAGCATCTTTCCATTGTCGGCGGTGTCGCCGCAAATAGCCGACTTCGGCAGAAGATCGTGAAAGAAGCCAATACCAACGGGCTTCAAGCGCATCTGCCTTCTCCTTCCCTTTGCGGCGACAATGCCGCCATGATCGCCGCCGTCGGATACCATTATTTGAAAAGCGGGCGGGCAGATTGTCTTGATCAGGATGTATATTCGAGAGCTGTTAAACGGTTAGGCCCTTTAACCCCTTTATCAGAAACAGGCACAAAAAAGCGTGCATAAATGGAGAAGGTCGTTGGCCGCCAGGCCGCCCAGCTGATAGCTTTACCAGATTAGGCCCTTTACTAGAAACATGCACGCTTTTGCGCGTATATTCGCCGAAGGTGAAAAATGGCTTTTATGCTTCCCAGCATCCCAGCATTCCAGCATCCGGCTTTGCCGGATTAGGCAGTTAGAAACCTGTTTTTTAGTGATAAGATTCGGTTGACCGAAATCCGGCAACGCTCGTAATCGCTCTCGGAACGATTTAATCGGGACCGGATGGCATTAACCCCCATTTCCATTTTTTCACTTCGATGGCAAATAAGCGCGATATCGATACCCGCGGCCATCACCTGTAACACGGCATTTTCAAATCCAAAATATTTGACAATGGCCCCCATATCAAGATCATCCGTAATCACCACACCCTGATAGCCCAGTTGCCGCCTTAAAAGAGTCTTCGCAATAACCGGAGACAGGCTGGCCGGCCAATCGGCATCGAGTTGCGGATACATGATATGAGAAAGCATCATGCCAGCCACATTGGCATTGATGGCGCGCTGAAATGGAATTAAATCAAACGATTCCAGTTCTGACAGCGACGAATCAAGCGTCGGCAGATCCAAATGGGAATCCAGAATGGTTCTACCGATTCCGGGAAAATGCTTGACCACGGCCATGACGCCGTTTTCCTGCAAGTGCTGAATCACGGTCTCTCCCATTAACGCCACCCGATGGGGCTCCGCGCCAAAGGATCTGCCCGCCATGATACTTTTCATCTCCAGCGGCGCCACATCCAGCACCGGCGCAAAATTCATGTTGATGCCGACCGCCTTTAATTCCTTGGCGCAGATATGCGCGAATCGAACGGCATCATCGGTGTCTTTCATGGCGGGCTGGCCGTCAAACTCGGTAAACGGCTTTTTCAGGCGGGCGACTTGTCCGCCCTCCTGGTCAATCGCGATCAGAAGCGGCGGCTGACCACAGGCACGCGCATACTCCTGTGCGGAAACGCACAGCCGGCGAATCTGCTCGGGTGATTCGATGTTGCGCTTGAAAAGAACGAGGCCTGCCACCTTGAGGGTATCAATCAAGTACTTGAGTTCGGCATCGAGCACCAGGCCGTCAAAACCCACCATCAACCGCTGGCCCGCCAGTTGTTCCACTGTAAATGATTGAAGAACCATGCATGTCCTCATTTGCGGAGCTGGTATTGACTTACAGCCCGCAAGTGTTCTTTCATATCTTTAGAGAAATGATGCGTGCCGTTTTGTTTTGAAACAAAGAACAGGAAGTCGGTCTGCTGAGGAAACAGCGCCGCATGAATGGCTTCCTTTCCGGGATTGGCAATGGGGCCGGGGGGAAGACCTTCAATTTGATAGGTGTTATAAGGTGTTTTTTCTTTCAGATGATTGCGGGTAATATTGCCGTCAAAATCCGTAATTCCGTAAATAACGGTCGGATCGGATTCAAGACGCATGCCGCGATGAAGACGGTTAAAAAAAACCGAAGATATGATGGCGCGTTCCTCGGGCGCACCAGTTTCCTTTTCGATAATGGAAGCCAGTGTCATGACCTGATGAACGGATAATTGAAGCTGGGCCGCCCGCTCCTTCCATTGGCTCGTCATCACCGTTTCGAACCGGTGAATCATGGCGGTGATGATTTCACGGGCAGTCACCCCTCTCGGGAAAAAATAAGTGTCCGGATAAAGATAGCCTTCCAATGTTTCCCCCGGAACACCGAATTGACGCACCAGTTCGGCATCCCGAGCCCGGGTGATGAATTCGGATGCCGTTACCAAGCCCGTCTTTTCCAACAAGTCGCCTATTTGCCGATACGTATAGCCTTCAGGCACGGTAAGCCGGTGAAGCACCACTTTCCCTAAAATCAGCGTTTCAATCACCTTCGCCGGCGACATAGCGGTGGAAAGCAGATATTCTCCGGCTTTAACACGTTTATCGTAACCGTATAACCGCGCAAACGCTCTAAAGCGATTGGGCTTTTGAATAACGCCCGCCTCAAGCAATTGCTCGGTTGTATCGACAAATCGCTGCCCCGAGGGCACGATCACCGTCCGAGGTTCATCCACAGTCGACGCGGCGCCGTTATAGGCATAACGCATCAGATCGAAGACCGCATAAAACACGGCGAGCATGAAAAAAACCAAACCCACACCCAATGGTAGTGCAACCTTTTTCATGGCCGCCACCATATGTGAACTCCCTGAATTTGTCAAAATAACAAATTGGCCGGCCGCTGTTGAAATCAGGTGAAAACCGGAGAAGATCTCTCCGACGGTATTGGCTGCTTTACAAGATGATTCTTTTCTCCAAACGTCGGATCGCCAAAAAACCAACCATGATCGTAAACACAAGCATATAAATCAGGCTGACCACGGTCAACAGATCAAACCGGTTGAAACAAAAGGCCCGAATAAGACGAGCCGCGTGCGTGAGGGGAAAAATCTCGGCGACCGGTCGAATATAGGCCGGCAGGGATGAAAGCGGAAATACCACTCCGGAGAAAAAAAACATGGGCGTTATCAGTCCTGTGAAATAAAAATTGAAGTGATTGATATTCTTTACAAAGGAAGTAATATAAAGCCCAAGCGCCGCAAACATCAACCCCGTGAAAAACCCACCCACAGGCGCCAAAAAGCCCATCGGGGATGCAATCAATCCAAAGGGATAGATCACGCAAAGCACTGCGGCCGAATAGAACAGGCCTTTGGTGGCGCAAAAAAGCATCTCCCCGACAAAAAGATCCCGGCTCGTCAGGGACGCGGATATCATGCCGTCATAAACCCGATCAAACTCAAGCCGAATAAAGGTGCCATAAGTGCACTCGAATGAAGCGGTAAACATGGCCGGCGGCGCAATAATGCCGGAAGCCAGAAAGACCACGTAGGGAGCGCCGTCGATCACACCGACGAATTGCCCTAACCCCAGCCCCACGCCGGCCAGGAAAAAAAGAGGCTCGAGAAAAGGCGGGAACCCGTTGCTGATCAAATTCCGGGTATAAACCCGGTAATGCCGGTACCAGACGCTGAACAGCCTCACAAAGAGCGACGGCGGTTCGGATAGAACGTTTCGCATTGGCGCCGGGTTATTCATTTAATTTTCTCCCCGTCGTTTTCAGGAATAAATCCTCGAGATTGGATTGCCTCAGAAAATAATCCCCTGCCCGCAAGCCGTTTCGAACGGTTTTAAGCGCACCGAGATCCTTTGAATAGAGCAGCACCCGATGAGCAGTCTTCTCCACGCGGATTCGATCGGGAACATCTTTTTCATCGGGCAAGTCCGCGCCGAACGCCTCCAGAACCCAGGGCTCCATGTGCTCGGAAATGAGCGTGGCCGGCTTTCCCTCCATGACTTTTCGGCCGCCATTCATAATGATCAATCGATCACAAATTTGAAAGGCTTCCTCCATATAATGGGTGCAGAGCAGAATCGTAACACCTTCTTGCTGAAGCATTCTCAGTTTATCCCAGATCAGCTGACGCACCTGAGGATCCAGCCCGGTAGTGGGCTCATCCAGAATCAGCAACTTCGGCTGATTGATCAAGGCCCGGGCAATAACAAGGCGCCGCTGCATTCCGCCGGAAAGATCACGAATCTTGGAATTTATCTTCTCGGTCAGCTCCATGAACGCCAACAGGGTTTCGATACGCGGCAGGGCCGCCTGTTTTTTGAGTCCGTAAAACCGCGAATAGATCAGCAGATTCTGAAGCACGCTCAACTCTATATCCAGGTTGTTTTCCTGGGGTACAATACCGGAAAGAAATTTGATCGCAAGGGCATTGTCCTCCGGATCATATCCGAACACATTAATTTGTCCGCCCCCGTTGCCGTCTCGCCGCGTTTTACCGTAAAGCATGTTCATCATGGTCGATTTTCCGGCACCATTGGGGCCGAGAAGCCCGAAGCATTGGGCGGTTTGTACTTCAAAACTCAGCGCGTCGACCGCTCTTATGGCCTTAAACGTCTTGGTTGCCTTATCAACTTGAATTGCCAACTCTCTCATGGCGATCACCTTTTATGCGCTCAAATGGCGCCCGCAATGCGTCGTAAAAAAAAGAAGACTTTACCCAAGCCAAAACCGATTGTAAACAATCTTCTCCCCTTGCCGTGCTGAAACGCCTTGTCTTTATACGTCATGCGCCAACTGCGCCAACTGCTTGTTTTAAAAAGAGGCTTATGTTAGCCTGCACCATTTAAGATCTATAATAAAAGCTGTCATCATAAGATGAACCAGCCATAACCGGTCAACCACACAAGCAGATCGGAATAACATGGCGGCAAGAGCTGAGACTATTAATGAGGTAAAATTTCCCGCATGAATATTATTTTCTTTTTGCTGGTGGGGGTTTCTTTTCTCTTTGCGGGTTGGCACCAGCTTTCATGGGTAGCCGCAGGAGAAGCTATCTCGCCCATGGCGGCTCTGACCTCGGCTATGGTGGAATCCGCCGCAGGGGCGGTGGATCTGGCGATCGGGCTGGTCGGGGTGATGACGCTTTTTCTAGGGTTGATGAAGATCGCCGAAGCCGGCGGCATGCTCACCATTTTGGCACGCTTGATTCGACCGCTCATGGTGCGCCTCTTTCCGGATGTGCCGCCGGATCATCCGGCCATGGGCGCCATGATTTTAAATATGTCCGCCAATGCACTCGGTCTTGGAAATGCGGCCACACCATTTGGCATTCGGGCCATGCAGGAGCTTGACAGCCTCAATCCGCATAAAGGCACCGCCACCAACGCTATGGCGCTTTTTCTGGCCATCAACACCTCCAGCGTGACCCTTTTGCCCACCGGCGTCATCGCCTTGCGTGCCGCGGCCGGTTCAAGTGATCCTGCCGGCATTTTGCCCACCACCCTCTTTGCCACCATGTGCTCAACGGCCATCGCTATTCTCGCGACAATCCTCTATCGCCGGTTTTCTCCCTTGCCGATTACAGACGCATCGGCTGATCCAACGATTCAAGAAAGAACCGAACCCACCTTGGCAGAAGCGTTGTCACACCCGGATAGGGCGACCGGGTACCCCACCTGGGTCGGCATTTCGGTAATCAGCGCCCTTGTCTGTGCGATACCGCTATCGATTGTTTACGGAAAACAGGTTTCACCCTGGATTTTACCGGGCCTAATGATAGTGTTTCTGCTGTTCGGCCTTTTTCGAAAAGTTCACGTCTATGAAGTGTTTGTGGACGGCGCCAAGAAAGGATTTCAAGTTGCGCTGAAAATTATTCCGTACCTGGTGGCTATTCTGGTGGCGGTGGGCATGTTTCGGGCCAGCGGCGGGCTGGACGCGCTGGTTGGCTGGCTCGGTATTTGGACGTCCAAGGTCGGCATGCCGGCTGAAGCGCTGCCCATGGCCCTGATGCGACCCCTTTCCGGCTCGGGCGCCTACGGCATTCTGGCTTCCCTTATCAATGATCCGACCGTGGGGCCCGATAGTTACACCGGATACCTGGTCAGCACCCTTCAGGGCTCCACCGAAACAACATTTTATGTCATGGCCGTATACTTCGGTTCGGTCCAAGTGCGGCGAATACGCCATACCCTGGCGGCGGCACTTACCGCGGATGCGGCGGGCGTGATATTCGCCGTGATCGCCTGCCTTTATCTATACGGATGAATTTTTAATGAATCAGAAGCGCCATCTTTAGGGTGGTGTGCACCTCATCCCCCCAGGGCCAGAACTTGGCGATCACCGTCACATCACCGAAGGATTTTTCAAACAACGTCTGATTGACCCATATACCACCGGTTTGACGGGTTAGTGTCTGATCCTCTCGGGTTGGTTCACTGCCGGCCTGTTTTCGCGGTTCCCCGAGATTGGCGGCCAGGGTCTTATACCACGCCCCCAAATCCATATTCAAAAAAACCAACTCAACGTATTCATCATCCATGACGCGGGTTTCAACGATTTTCAAATGCGCCAGTTGTTGAAAAATGTCTTTTAATTTCATGGGTCACCCATATGGTTGGGGTAGAAAAGAAATTCGCTACAACCGCCAATAAGCGATGTCCAATGCCGCCGCCGCTTCGGGCGTATACATTCCCTTGATATCAACAACAATTTTCTTTCCGAGGGAACAAAGCGAGGCTATTTTTTCCAGCCCCAACACCTTGTAATCATGATGCCCGACTGCCAAAATTACGGCATCCACTTCCTGAAGCGCCGCCAGGGGCTGCAGGGTCAGACCATAATATCGTAGGGCTTCATCTGAATCCGCCAGGGGGTCATGAACCTTGACCTCTATGCCGTAATCCACTAATTCACTCACGATGTCCACCACCCGTGTATTTCTTAAGTCTGGAACGTTTTCCTTAAACGTGATGCCCAGCACGGCCACTTTGGCGCCCTTGACATGCTTATCTTCGGCGATGAGCATCTTTACAGTTCGCTCGGCCATATACTTGCCCATATCATCGTTGATCCGCCGGCCGGCCAGAATCATCTCCGGATGATATCCCAACGCTTCCGCCTTAAAGGTCAGATAATAGGGATCCACCCCAATGCAATGGCCCCCCACCAAGCCCGGTCTGAAGGGCAAAAAATTCCACTTGGTGCCGGCGGCGGCCAGCACTTCCAGGGTATCGATGCCGCCCTTATGAAATATCATGGCCAGCTCATTCATCAGCGCAATATTAATATCTCGCTGCGTATTTTCAATAACTTTGGCCGCCTCCGCCACTTTAATGGAAGAAGCCTTGTGAATGCCGGCCCGGACAACTTTCCCGTAAACATTCGCCAGCAACTCCCGGGTGGCATCATTCGATCCCGAAACAATCTTGACGATCGTCTCCAGGGTGTGTTCTTTATCGCCCGGGTTGATTCGTTCGGGTGAGTAGCCTACCGTAAAATCCGAACCAAAATGCATGCCGGATGCTTTCTCAAGAATCGGCACGCAAACTTCTTCCGTAGCACCCGGATAAACCGTGGATTCATAGACCACACAAGCGCCTTCTTGCATATGTTGCCCCACGATTCGAGATGCACCCGCCAACGGCCCAAAGTCCGGTATTTTGTATGCATCAATCGGCGTGGGGACAGCAACGATAATCAGCGCACATTCGGAAAGCCGCACGGGATGCTCCGTAAACTCAACGGTTGCAGCTGATAACGCCTTGTCACTCACTTCCAGAGTCCGGTCATGGCCCGCTTTTAATTCCGCCACTCTCTCGGATTTCAAATCGTAACCCACGACTTTAAAATAATTGGATAGATGAACCGCCAGCGGCAAGCCCACATACCCCAACCCGATTACGGCAATTTTTTCCTTGCCCGCGCATAACGCATCAAAGCTCACCATATATCGCCTCGTTACCATAGAAGTGACTGAAAATGACTTGCCAGAACTTAACCTCATGGGATAATCTCGAACTCCGATATCATAAATGGGGTGACAAGTCATTTATTTTATTGACTCGGATAGAAAGTATGGCCATGCAGCAAACCAACTGGATCGTCATTACCGGAGCACCCTGCTCCGGGAAAACATCGGTTATCTGCGCACTTGAGAAAAAAGGCTATTCCGTGGTGCATGAGGTTGCCCGCGCCCTCATTGACAAGGCGTTGCAGCAGGGGTTATCCCTGGCGGAAATAAAATCCGATGAATCCGCATTTGAATACCGTATTCTCGAGGAAAAAGAAAAAATAGAAGCCGGCCTCTCACCGACCGCGCTCATCTTTTTGGACCGGGCTATTCCGGATAGCCTGGCTTATTTTATTCATGCGGGCCTTGACCCAGACCTGCCGCTTAAAAAAAGTCGCCTGTATCACTATAAGAAAATATTTCTATTTGAGCGATTCCGGTTCAAACGGGACAAGGTCCGCATTGAGGACGAAATAATCGCGGAAAAACTAGACCGGTTGTTATGGGAAAGCTATCAACTTCTTAAATACGACGTGATTCGGGTCCCCGTCCTGCCGGTGGCGGAGCGAACCGAATATATTTTATCCCGCATTCAATAGTCCCCGCGTTTCATCCGCGCTCAGGTGCCGCCATTTGCCCATGGCCAGTCCGCCCAGCCGAATGTTGGCAATACGAATCCGTTTAAGCACGGTTACCTGATTTCCGGTTTGCTCGACCATCCGCCGAATCTGTCGATTACGCCCCTCTTTTAAGGTAATGCGAAAACACGCCGGATTAATCCGATGCACCTCGGCACGGCGGGTCTTTTTGCCTTTTAGCATTATACCATCAGCCATTTCCCGCAAGGCCTGATCCGTGATCGGCTGCGCAACCGTTACCTCATACTCCTTTTCATGATCAAAGGACGGATGACTCAACCGGTTGTGCAAGGCCCCATCGTTGGTCATCAATAACAGCCCCTCTGAATCTTCATCCAGACGCCCCACCGGAAACACCCGATGAGGCAAATCCACCAATTCCAGCACGATCTTTTTACCGGCATGACGGCAACTCGACACATATCCGGGGGGCTTGTTCAACGCAATATAGATGCGCGGCGCTTCCGATTTAAGCAGGCGACCATTCACGGCAACGGCATCGGTTTTCGGGTCCACCTTGACTCCCAGGACCGAAACCGTATTGCCGTTAACCGTTACCCGGCCCTGAAGAATTAACGCCTCTCCATGCCGCCGGGAACAAAGCCCCGCCTCGGATAAATATTTTTGCAACCGAATCAGCGCCATGATGCCCTGTTTTCCCCCTGTCGACTGCCTTAGAAACATGCACGAAAAAGCGTGCACAACGTTCATCAATGGAAAAGGTCGTTGGCCGCCCGTCAGCCCAGCCGCCCAGCTTCCAGCGTTGCCGCTTCAGGTGCGGTAGTCCGCATTAATTCTGACATAATCCATTGAAAAATCGCAAGTGATCAGCTGTGCGCTACCGGAGCCCATGTTTAAATCAATCCGCAGGGCATATTCAGATTGCCGCATCACCTCGGTTGCCTCGGCCTCGGCCTGCGCACCACACCACCGGGTGTTTTGTAGCAGTTGCACCTGATCAAAATAGATATCGATTTTTTCCGGCTCGATCTCGACGCCCGCCCGGCCAACGGCCGCTACAATCCGTCCCCAGTTGGCATCTTCACCAAAAAGCGCGGTTTTAACCAGAGGAGAGTGTCCCACTGTCTCCGCTACACGGTAAGCATCCGCATCCGTCAAGGCGCCCTTTACCATAAGATCAACGAGTTTGTTGACCCCCTCCCCATCCCGAATCATGGCCTTTGCGAGCTTTAAACAAAGCGCGTTCAATACCTCTTGAAAAACAGCCTCATGCTCGGATGATTCGATTTGAATACCGGAGACGCCATTGGCTAACAGCAGTACGGTATCGTTGGTGCTTGTATCGCCATCCACGCTTGCCCGGTTAAAGGATATATTCGCGGCGGCGATCAATGCATTTTTCAGAAAGCCAGGAGGGGCTTTCGCGTCCGTCAAAATATAGCACAACATAGTAGCCATATCCGGCCGAATCATGCCGGCGCCCTTGATGATGCCGGTCAACGTAAACACCTTGCCGTCGATTATTCCTTGACTCGAAATCGCCTTTGGCACTGTATCGGTGGTCATAAACGCTTTGGCCACCGCCATAATGCCTTGATAGGACAGCCCGGCAACCAACCGTGGAATGGCCGCCGAAATTCGATCCATGGGCATCGATTTTCCAATCACACCGGTAGAGGACACCAATACGAGTTCACGAGAAATACCAAGAGAATCCGCAACAAGAGCGGCCATTTCCATGGCATCGCCCATTCCCTGAGCGCCCGTGCAGCAATTGGCATTGCCGGCATTGACGACAATGGCCTGCGCCGATCCGGATTGAACCCGCTGCATATCCATCAGCACCGGCGCCGCTTTTATTTTATTTTTTGTAAAGATCCCCGCAACAGCAGCCGGCACGTCAGAAACGATCAAGCCCATATCCAACCGGTTTGCCTGTTTGATGGCAGCCGCTACACCAGCGGCCCTGAAGCCGGGGCATTTGATCTCCATTGACATGGCATGTTCTCCTCATACTGAAAAAAAACCGGCTTCATTCGGGAGAATCCGAAATGAAGCCGGAAAATCAAGCACGATATATCAATTCTATGCCGCTTGCGTATCCTTGTTGTAGCAAATACGGCAACAATTGAGACAGCGATTTGACTCGTAGGCAGCCGATGCTTCGGAAATAACCAAATCCGCTTCCACAAAAGATTTGATTCGCTCAGCCACTTCCATTTCCGGCATCGGCGTGCGTTTCTTTGCCTCAATGCCGTCAACGGATTCAAAAATAGATTCCGGAATATGCTTTTTCCGCAGGGATTTTGGAACCGGAACCACCTCTTCTTCTTTCAGAAACAGATGAATCGCCCGGGCCGCACGGCGTCCGCCGCCGATGGCCTCCACAACCAGAGAGGCGCCGGTATACGCATCGCCCGCCGCAAAAATATACGGCACGGAAGACTGTAAAACCTCCGCGTCCCCATCGATGGTGTTCCATCGGGTGATTTTAATATCAGCCGTTTCCTTTTCCTGATCCACAAATGAAACATCCGGCCCCTGACCAATCGCAGTGACCAACATATCAATATCCATCAAGGTCTCAGAGCCCTCAACCGGAACCGGTCGCCGTCGGCCGCTGGCATCCGGCTCACCCAGCTCCATTTTAAGATATTCCAACTGCTTGACCTTACCGTTTTCATCGCCGATCACACGGGTCGGCGCAGCCAGAAAATGAAAATTAACGCCCTCATGTTCAGCCGCCTCGATTTCCACCATGTTGGCAGGCATTTCAGCGCGGGTTCGTCGATACACGATCGAAACCTCTTTGGCGCCGAGCCTGACAAGGGTCCGCACGCAGTCAATAGCCGTATTCCCCCCACCGATCACCACGCATTTTTGACCGATGGGATATTGGTTGACCGGCTTGCCTTCCTGCTGGTATGCGGCAAATTTGGTTAGAAAATCAATGCCCGTATAGCAATTTCCAAGGTCTTCCCCTTCAGCACCGAGTTTATAATCCTTCCATGCGCCCACCCCCAGGAAAATAGCGTCATAGCCGTCTTCTCTTAGCGAGCTGATGGTAAAATCCTTTCCGAGCTTGACATTCAAGCGCGCTTCGATCCCCAGGTTTAAAATACCATCCGTCTCCCATTTAAGCACCTGTTTGGGCAATCGGTATTCGGGGATGCCATATCGAATCATGCCGCCAAGTTCCGGCATCATATCAAAAATCGTCACACTGTGGCCCAATCGCCGCAGAAAAAACGCGCAGCTGAGCCCGGCGGGTCCGCCGCCCACAACGGCTACTTTCTTGCCGGTATCCGGCGCGCAAGAAACGGGTAGCCGCTTGCCGGAATTCATTTCATAATCCGCCACAAATCGTTTTAACTGGTTGATGGAAACCGGTTCATCCTCGATGCCTCTGCGGCAATAATCTTCACAGGGATGGGGGCAAACCCGGCCGCAGGAGAGAAGCAATGGATTTCGTTCCCGAATGGTGTGAACCGCACCCTCGTAGTTCCCTTCACGAATCTGGGAAATGTATTTGGGGATGTCGATCTCCGCCGGGCATGTCTGGGCGCACGGCGCCAGCGCATCGTCTTCCTGATTAAAATGCAGCAGCCGATCGCTCATGGTGCGAACATGCAAAATATCTTTCGGGCAGGCCGTTTCGCATGCGCCGCACCCGACACATTTGGTCTCATCCACCACCGGAAACCCATTGGGGCCTATATGGATTGCATCAAATTTGCAGGCCTTGACACAATCACCCATGCCGATGCATCCGATGGTGCAAACACGCTTTCCCCCATACATGACGGCCATGGCCCGGCAGCTGTTAATGCCCATATAGTCAAATTTATCAGCCGCCCGAAAGCCTCCCTCACATTCATTATGGGAAATTTTGGGCTCGGCGCTGCCGGGATCCACACCAAGCACACCGGCAATCGCGATCGCGGATTCCGGCCCCGCCACGATGCAAGCGCTCGGCGGCGCCTTTCCCGTCACAATGGCCACCGCAGCCGCCGAACAACCGGCAAACCCGCAACCACCGCAATTGGCGGCTGCCAAAAAATTTTCAACCTCGGCAATCCGGGGATCTTCATAAACATAAAACACCTTGGAGGCGACGCTTAGAAGTATCCCGCAAACGGCACCAAGGATGCACATGGATAAAATGGCTTCAATCACGATGAACTCCTTAAGATATGGTCCGTAAGATTAAACCATGCCTTTAAATGCAAAAAATGTCAGGGACAACAACCCGGCCGTCACCAGTGCAATGGAAGTATCCTGCAATGGTTTGGGAACCCGCGCGAGTAATATCCGCTCCCGCACACCCGCGAAAAGGATGAGCGCCAACCCGAACCCCGCCGCAAAGCCCAGAGAGGCAACCAGCGCTTGAATAAAGGTATATTCTTTGTCGATATTAATCACACAGGCACCCATAACGGCGCAGTTGGTGGTAATCAGCGGCAGGAAAATCCCCAACCCGGCATACAACGCCGGAATACTTTTTTTCAAAAACATCTCTACGAATTGAACCAGTGCGGCAATGACAAGAATAAAAGAAATGGTCCGCAAATACACCAAGTTAAACGGCAGCAACAACCAGTAATAGATCATCCAGGTAATAACGCCCGCCAGCACCAGAACAAAAACAACTGCCATGGCCATGCCGACCGCAGTTTCCATCTTCTTGGAAGTGCCCAAAAACGGGCAGTTCCCCAAAAACTGCGCCAGCAAAATATTGTTAACAATGATACAGCTAATCAATAGGATGATGAGATCGCCCATTTTCTGCTCCTATTTTTTCCCCATAAGGTTCATCATGCATAACATCAGCCCCAGGCAAAGGAAGGCGCCGGGTGCTTGGACCATAAATTCAAACGGTTGATAGGAAGCACCGAAGATCTGTTCGACCACAACGCCTTTCCAGATGGTCAGCTCTCCTTTGCCAATCAGGTTTCGAACCGCACTGATCGCGGTCAGTGAAAGGGTAAAGCCGATACCGATACCAAGACCATCTGCAATCGATGGGATCAATGGATTCTTTGCCGCAAATGCTTCAGCACGCCCTAATAGAATGCAGTTTACAACAATTAGGGGAATAAAAACGCCAAGGCTTAAAAACAGCGAATAGGCAAACGCCTTCATCAGCAGTTCCACCACGATAACAAAGGTGGCAATTACAATAATGAAACAGGCGATACGAACCTTGGAAGGGATAATCTTGCGCAACAGGGATATCAGTATATTGGACGCCAACAGAACAAACGCCGTTGCCATCCCCATGCCGAGGCCGTTTTCCACGGTAGTGGTGACTCCCAACACCGGACATAGCCCGAGTACGAGCCGGAACGGCGGGACTTCCTTCCATAGCCCTTTGGTAAATTCCTGAGCAATCGACTTGGCCATACCTCGTCTCCCTATTTTTTAATTTCTTTTAATTTTTCAATAAGTTGTGGTTTAATTCGCTGGTAAACGGTGACAGCGTCCGAGGCTGCAACGCAAACACCTCTGGACGTGATTGTAGCGCCACTGAGTGCATTGATGTCGCCGCCGTCCTTGGTCACCTTAATGGAGCCTGAAACGGCATGCCCCTTGAATTGAGCCGCAAAGCTCGGATCTTCCTTTGCGTTGGCACCGAGGCCGGGCGTTTCACTATGAGTCGTGACGCCAACACCGTGAAATTTATCCTCGTCCACATTGATGCCCACCATCAAACCGACTTTATCGGCAAAGCCGGTGCCGAAGGTTTCAAACACAACCGTATTCGGTTTTCCGTCAAAAACGCCGACAAAAACGCTTATCTCCGTCTCCCCGTCGGGAATCTTGACACGATCCACCAGCGGATCATTAGAGGCCCCTTCCAAAATTTTTCGGATGGCGGGGCCTTTCACCAGGTTCAACTCCTGTTTTTCGATAAGGTCCTTGGTTCCATCTCTGAGCGCTGCAAGCAGTCCCCCGGAAAACGAGCTCAGGACCGTCAGAACGACAACCATTTTGATCATATCTTTCATATCAGGCCACCTTTCCAATCGCTTTGGGCCGGATCTTGTCCAGTAGCGGGTTTACGAGGTTAATTACAAGAATTGCATAAACAACGCCGTCCGCATAGATGCCGATGTTTCGAATCAGCACGGTCATGACACCCCCCAAAGCGCCGTAGATGAACATGGGAATCATGTTGACCGGCGAGGAGGAATCTTCCGTTGCCAGAAAAAACGCCCCCAAGAGGGTATAACCGGACAAGAGATGAATCAGGGGGCCGCCGTATTTGGCGGGATTCAACAAATTGAATAAAACGGCGGTAACCGCGATGCCGACCAGAAAAGAGATGGAAATTTCCCACCGAATAAATCCGCGCAAAATAAGGTAGAGACCACCGAGAATAATCCCCAGCCCGAATGTGGCGCCGATGCCCCCTACCTGACGTCCCAATAGCAAATCAAGGGGATTGAATTGGGTGGTGGCCTGAACCCCGAAAGACTTTAAGGCAACCAGGGGAGAGATGGTCAAGAATTCCAAATTGTAATTGACCAGCATCCCATCGAAATCGAAGAGGTGTTTCCAGGAAACCATCAAAATCGCGACCGCTATTATTACCGGATTAAAGGGGTTGCTACCAATACCGCCGAAAATCATCTTTCCGATAAATATTGCAATAAAGGTTCCCACCAAAACCCCCCACCAGGGCATGGTGGCAGGCATCAACATGGCCAGAACCATGCCGATTAACGCTGCATTGCCGTCCCCGATGGATATCGGCTGCTTGGCGATGCGATTAAATGCAACCTCCCAAAGCATGGCGGTGGCGATGGAAAACGCCACAACGCCCAACGCGGGAGGGCCATAGGAGATAATCCCGGCCAACACCGCCGGCACCGCCGCCAGCATGGTGTGGTAGCTTCTTTCAGATACGCTTCTGCCACAGTGCCAAAACGGCGCGTGTGAAACGATAAATTTCTTTTGACTAATCATTTTGCTCCTCCGCTGTTTGGACTTGGCTCAGTGCGAATTTAGCCAACCGAATATACTGAAAGATGGGAATTTTTGCGACACACACGTAACTGCACAACCCGCATTCAATGCAGGAATAAAGATCGTATTCATCGGCAGCCGTCTGATAAACGCCAGCCTCCAGAAACCGGACCAGCATATTGACCGGCATCTTGGCCGGGCACACCCGGACACATTCACCGCAATTGATGCAAGGATAATCGGATACGAAGGGGACATCCGCCTTATCCTGCAGCATGACGGCATCCGTGTCGGGCTGAACCGGATGCTCCTCGGAGTAGATGGCATTGCCCGTCATGGGCCCGCCGACAATCAGCCGGTCCATATCGGATAATGTTTCCCCGCAGGCGGCCAATACATTTCTAATCGGGGTTCCGATTCTAGCCTCCACAAGAGTTTGGCTGCCGTCTTTATGAATCACGGTGATAATTTTGTTTACCGGCACCCGCCCGGTCTCAAACGCATCGCCAAGGGCAGCCACCGATTCAGCGCTGAAAAAAACAACGCCCAGATCTTCAGGCGCCTTTCCAACCGGTACCGCCTTGCCTAAAACCTGATTCATGATATTCTGCGGATTCGCCGCAGGGTAAGCCGTGTCCACAGCCCTTACCTTAGCGCCGATCTCACCGTAGCTTTGAATTCGGTCCCGGGGCGTTACCACGATAATATCATCTATTCCACTGATTTTTTTAAGCATATCGATCCCCTTGGTTAAAGAGGAAAACCGGGAGGTGGCGATATAGCGGTTCGTGGTAATCAGAAGGTCTTTATCTTCGGCATAGATAACGAGGGTCTCAATGGTCTTCTCAAGATTCGACAACATCGACAAGGGCGGTTTGCCCGGTGCCGTTTGAAGAAAATCGAGTGCCGTTTGAAGGGATGGCTCGGCGGCCACGGCAGTGAATTGATCATCAAGCTGCTCGGCCTTGGCCGAATCAATGCTCACCGCCACATAGATTTTGCCGAAGTCCCCTTCAAAAACGGAGATATCGGAAACGGTTCCGGTGACGCTTGAAATCGCGTAGCCACCGGACTCCTTTGACAGCAATACTTTCTGGCCGGTCTTTACCGCGTCGCCTTTTTTCAGGACATCCTTATCCACGAATGACAACGCACCGTCGATCAGGAGTGTCACCCTGCCGGGTGTAGGAATTGATTTGGGGATCGGGAAGGCACCCTGGGACGGCGGATAAATTACCCGGGGTTTAGACAAGCCGAAAAATGGTTTCTTCATCATGATTCAACCCCATTCGTTTGGTCGCGATTTGAAAAACAGGTTCAGCCGAATGCTCGGCTATCCTATTTGTGGTTACTGGATATGACAACCGGAACACTCTACCGGCCCCGATTCATATTCATTGTGGCACTGAACGCACTGGGCATGAAAGGCATCCGCGCGCTTGCTCATAGTTACTTCTTCAAGCTCATCCGGTTCATGACAGGCAAGGCAGGCATCGGGTACTGTTTTTCCTTCCGCCGGCAGACTGTGGCAGGCACCGCATCCACTGGTATCGCTGCCATCCTCGGGATGATGATGGCAGTCCCTGCAGGAAATGCCGTAACCGGATTCTCCCAGGTGGATCTGGTGATTAAACAACACCCTTCCGGCGACGGTTTGATACATCATTCGAAGCGGCTGCGCCGGTGCCTTGGCGGGCACCATATAACAAATTACTCCCACGACAAGCAGAGCGATTGCCAGAACGTAAGCCAATTTCAGTTCTTTTTTAACCATGTTGATACGTCCTTTGTGATTGAGATCATTAACGCGGTATATGGCGAACCAAAGAAAAGTCCCTACCATAATGCGTTTTGTCTTTCAAGATTTTTTTCATTGCCCTATTCTAAGGATAGCGTCACGCCCTTCATTCAAACCATTCGATCATATTTTGGTTCATCATATTTTCGTTGACAGTGACTTATTTCACATTTATATTCGGGGGTCTAAAATTATGGGCTTAGAACGGGGCGGACTTATCCACTCCGGCCTGTTTTATTCTATTTTGTGTCACAAGGAGGTTTTTATGAAATGCACGACGATACGTGAGGGTGTCGAATGCCCTTTTATGACTGCCAAGGGATGCAGCTACACCAATGGGGCTTGTCTTGAAATCATTGAAGCCTGCAAGGGTTGCGCCCGAAGCAAGGAGTTTAAAACTGGTTGGTATTGCATGACTTGCCCCGATCCGGCTTCAAAATGGAAGCACGGTCATTGCAATATGGCCACGCATGTCACAATGGCCGTAGAAAAGAAAGCCGCGGCAAAACTCAATCCGATAAAGGCTTCAAAACGAGGAAACCGTTAACGCGGTTGCTGATCAATACGCTATTGAACCCGCTCCGCACCGAGCGGGTTTTTTTTTGATGAACCCGATTCTACGGCCATGAAGGCCGAACCGTCTATGCACACAGGAAAGCCAAGGAGGCCTTGACATGAACCCCATCGCCAAAGAACTTAATCAGACACTTCAGGCAGGGACCCCCCAACTATATGACATGTTATCCGACATCGGAAAAAACCTGTTTTTTCCCAAAGGTATATTGAGCCAAAGCGCGGAAGCCAAGGAAAAAGCATACCGGCTCAATGCCACTATCGGAATCGCAACGGAAGAGGGCAAGACCATGCATTTTCCTTCCGTCATGAATGCACTCCGCGACATTGCTCCCGAAAAGGCGCTCACCTATGCCCCCTCCTTCGGGTTGATGACGCTTCGAAAGGCTTGGCAGGACAGCCTTAAACGCAAAAACCCGTCCCTAGCCGATACTGAAATCGGGCTGCCGATCGTCACCTGCGGCATTACCCATGCTATCAGCGTATTTGCCGATGTTTGGGTCGATCCGGGAGATGTCGTGATTCTGCCGGACATGATGTGGGGCAATTATAGTATGATTTTAAGCGTCCGAAAGGGCGCCCGAATCGCACAATACCCGCTCTTCTCGAATGCGGGCGGGTTTAATCTGGCTGCATTTGAAGCGGCGGTGAACCAGGAAGCGAAAACCAACAAAAAAATCATCGTCCTTTTGAATTTTCCTCAAAACCCAACCGGTTATACGGCAACCCAAACCGAAGGGGCGGCAATCGTACAAATTCTGGCAAAAATTGCGCGCGCCGGCACGCAAGTCATTGCTGTATCGGATGATGCCTATTTTGGTCTCTTTTATGAAAAAGACACGCTTAAAGAATCCCTTTTCGCTCAATTGTGCCGCCAGGATTCACGGCTGCTGGCCGTCAAGCTGGATGGGGCGACAAAGGAGCTTTTTGTCTGGGGCCTTCGGGTCGGATTTATCACGTACGGAATCAAAATGGACGGCAACAGCGCAGCTGTCTACGATGCCCTGGAGAAAAAGACGGCCGGCGCCGTGCGCGGTTCCATCTCCAATGCTTCTCATTTAAGCCAAACGATTGTGCTTCAATCTTTGGAGGACAAGAACCATGCCAAAGAACTGGAAGAAAAATTTGCCATCCTTTGCGCCCGCGCCAAACGTGTCAAAGAAGTGCTCAGGGATGAAAAATACCGCGATGCCTTTGAAGCCTATCCGTTTAATTCCGGATATTTTATGTGTATTCGGGTTAAAAACGTCGATGCGGAAGTGCTTCGCGTCCATTTGCTGAACCAATACGGCGTGGGCCTGATTTCCTTTGGCCCGGACAATCTGAGAATCGCCTTCTCCTGCCTTGAGGAAAAGGATATT
Source organism: Desulfobacterales bacterium (assembly GCA_034003325.1). Taxonomy (NCBI): domain Bacteria; kingdom Pseudomonadati; phylum Thermodesulfobacteriota; class Desulfobacteria; order Desulfobacterales; species Desulfobacterales bacterium. The sequence continues at coordinate 213,996 of JAVEYW010000006.1, read as the reverse complement.
CCGTTATTGTTCGATACCATCTTACGGGGAATTTCGGATCTGAAAGCTTAGACCCCGATAAACGAACGCCATTTACTTGTCATAACAAACGTTCATCAGACATAACCCCTGGCCGGGCGCGGTTGCACCGGCCAGGGAACGGTCCGCAGCATCCCGAATGACAGCAACAGTGGTCGGTTCGATTTTTCTCCTTCCGACTTCCACCAGCGTGCCCACAATGTTTCTCACCATGTGTCTTAAAAAGCCATCGGCCGTAAAGTAAAAATTAAGCCTTGAAAGTTGCGCATCCACTTGCAACACCGCATTCAGCATATGTCTTGTGGTATGCGCCCTGGGACTACCGGTGCCTTCAAATGCCTTGAAATCGTGTCGTCCGATGAGATGTTGCATCGCGGATTTCATAGCCGCCGCATCCAAATCCTGTGGAATATGCCAAGCGTACTGCCGCCCGACGGCAACCGGAGAAAACCGGTTGATAATGGTATAACGGTAAGTTTTGGCTTTCGCGTCAAATCGGGCATGGAAACTTTCATCCACCACCGTACATGCGAGAATGGCAATATCATCCGGCAATAAAGCATTTAATCCACGACAAACCGTGTTCGCACAAAGATGAGTTTCGCAAAAAAAATTGGCGACCTGTCCTTTGGCGTGAACCCCCGCATCCGTTCTCCCTGAGCCGATGAGAGATATCCTCGATCCGGTCAGCCGGTGAAGGGCCGCTTCGATGGTAGCTTGAATGCTCTCATCCTTCTGCTGCCGCTGCCACCCATGATAGGCACTGCCGTCATACTCGATCAGCAGCTTAAAATTTTTCCGGGATTCCGTCATGGCAAAAAGATCAAAGCCGATCACAGGGAAAATTGGCCAAGGCTGTTTCCCAAATTTCATCCAGAAGATCAGCAAACTTTTCAATGTCGTGCATTGCGCCGCAGGACCTGCAGCAAAGCTTTACCCGCTTTCAGGTCAATTTTACATAAAGCTTTCCGCCGCAATCCGGGCAGTTAATTTTTGATAAATTCATTTTTTACATCTTTTCACTGTGTGTTAACAGCTTAGCCGGATCGGGCGTAGACCGCAGGGTTTCAAGCAAAAAGGTCATGTCCGAAGGCAAGGGGGATTCAAACATCATTTCTTTTCCGCTGACAGGATGTGTAAAGCCGAGCCGCCAGGCATGCAGCATCTGTCGGCCGATGCTTTCAATGGCCGCACGAACGGCGGGCGACGCCGGGGGGTATTTGGCGCCTAAATTCCGGCCACCATAGACAGAATCTCCGATAACCGGATGGTGCATCGCGGCACAATGCACACGAATCTGGTGAGTCCGACCGGTTCGAATCCGAACCCGCAACAGGCTCACCTGATCAAACCGCGATTCGACTTGCCAGTGGGTCTCGGCGATTCGCGTTTTGCGACTGACCGTGCTCATCCGTTTTCGATCCACCGGATGACGCCCGATGGGTAAAGATATCGTACCGCAATCGCGGGCAACACACCCCCACACCAAGGCCAGATATTCCTTTTGAACATGCCTGTCCCTGAATTGATCCGCGAGATGTTTCATGGCAACCGCATTTTTCGCAATGACCAAGGTGCCGGAAGTATCCCTGTCCAACCGGTGAACGATACCGGGCCTGATTTCTCCGCCAATGGCCTCAATCCCAGGGCAGTGGTGCAAAATGGCGTTGACAAGCGTTCCGTTTCGATGTCCGGGCGCCGGATGCACCACTATACCCGGCTGCTTGTTGATGACAATAATCGTCGTATCTTCATATAGAACGCTCAACGCGATCGGCTCAGGCTCAAAACTCGCCGGCACGGGCAGCGGAATAATGCCGCTGACCTTTTCGCCCATTCGAACCCGATAACCGGCCTTTTTAACATGGCCGTCGACATGCACGCTTCCCGAACGAATTAGCTTAGCAGAAAGCGTCCTCGCACAACCGGGCGCATGCGCACAAATCAGAAGGTCAAGGCGTTTTCCCTCATCGGGCGCTTCAATGGTAAATTCAAAGGCCCTGCTGCATCTGTCCATAGGGGGAAAAGGAAGGTTATTCGGAGGCAAATAGGGATTCTATCTCTTTTAATATGGTCGCTTCATCTGAATTTTTGGCCGTGGACAGCTCCCGAATAAGCAGTCCTTGCGCCGTATCATAAAGCTTGCGCTCACCAAAGGAAAGATCCTTATTTAATTTCAGCAGATATAAATCCCTAAACACTTCAGCAACGTCATTCAAACATCCGGTTTTTATCTTTTCCATATACTCCCGATAGCGCCGGTTCCAGGTCTGATTGTCGATGGGGCTATCCCTGTTTTCTTTCATTATTTCATAAACTTTTGGGATATCCTCCGCTTTGATAACGTCCCTGAGTCCGACCGATTCCACATTGCTCGTGGGGATCATGATCACCATACCGTTTTCGATAATCTTCATGATATAAAAATCATGCGTTTCCCCATTGACTACCTTGCTTTCTATGGCATTGATTCGACCGACACCATGGGCCGGGTATACCGCAAGATCGCCTACTACGAATTCCCGTAACCGCTGGCACTCACTGTTCGTGTTATCTCTCATTAATAAATCCGTAATATCACCCTATTTCGTTTGCTGTAGTAAACATACCTTAATTAAAGGTTACTTTATCATTCCGGCCGTGAACAATCAATAAAAAAGGATTGGCGCAAACGCGCCAATCCTTTTAATTGTTTTCTTTTCTGAAAACGTCGGGTTGAATTACATCAGGAAGGGAACCATCAGCAAGGCAACCACGTTGAGAATCTTGATCATCGGGTTAACCGCGGGACCGGCCGTATCTTTGTACGGGTCGCCTACGGTGTCACCGGTAACAGCGGCTTTATGGGCATCGCTGCCTTTGCCGCCCAGATGACCGTCTTCAATGTATTTTTTCGCATTGTCCCAGGCAGCGCCACCAGTGGTCATGGAGATGGCGACAAACACGCCGGTAACGATACTACCGATCAACAAGCCACCCAGAGCCACTTTGCCCAGAAGGAAGCCGACCAGCAGCGGAGCAACGACCGGCAGCAGCGCCGGAATCATCATTTCCTTCAATGCAAACTTGGTGACGATATCCACACAGGCACCGTAATCGGGTTTGCCGGTACCTTCCATAATGCCGGGAATTTCACGGAACTGACGACGAACCTCATCCACAACAGCGCCACCGGCATTGCCGACGGCCTTCATGGCGATGGAGGCGAACAGATAGGGCAGCAACCCACCGATGAAAAGACCGATGATAACCTTCACATCGGACAGATCAAACCGAATCACCTCACCACCACCTCGAATCGTAAATTCCTGCACATACGCAGCAAAAAGCACCAGCGCGGCCAAACCGGCGGAGCCGATGGCATACCCTTTGGTAACCGCCTTGGTGGTGTTGCCGACCGCATCGAGCGGATCGGTAACGGCGCGAACGCTCTCATCCATCTCGGCCATTTCCGCGATACCACCGGCATTATCCGTAATGGGGCCGTAGGCATCGATCGCGATAACCATACCGGTCATGGACAGCATGGACATGGCGGCCATGGCAATACCATAAAGGCCGGCAAAAGCATGGGATAGATAAATCGCAAGGCAGATGGCCAAAATCGGCGCAGCCGTGGACTGCATGCTAACAGCGAGCCCTGCGATGATGTTGGTGCCGTGACCGGTGGTGGAGGCTTCGGCAATCCCTTGAACCGGCGCATATTTTCCGGTGTAGTATTCGGTAATGATAACGATAACAACCGTCAGAACAAGTCCGACGAGGGTGCAGTAATAAATGTCCATGGCGGTGATGTCACCCATGCCGGTCATCATGGTCTGGCACATATAATAGAACGCACCGGCGGCAATAATCGCGGCACCGAACATTCCTTTATAAAGGGCGCCCATGATGTAACCACTTTTGCCCAACCGGACAAAAAAGATCGCGATCATGGAAGCGATAATGGAAACCGCACCCAGAACCAGCGGAAATTCGGTGGCCATGGGAACTTTCGGGAACATGAGATGGCCGATCAACATCGCGGCCACTGCTGTCACCGCGTAGGTCTCAAAAAGGTCCGCGGCCATACCGGCGCAGTCACCCACGTTGTCACCCACGTTGTCGGCGATAACGGCCGGGTTTCTCGGATCATCTTCGGGAATGCCGGCTTCGACTTTACCGACCAGGTCCGCACCGACGTCCGCGCCCTTGGTAAAGATACCGCCGCCGAGACGGGCGAAAATGGAGATTAAGCTACCTCCAAACCCGAGAGCGACCAGGGCCATAACATCATGCGTCGCTGCATAAAAACCAGCGGTAACGGTCAACGCCAGACCGGCAACGATCATACCGGTAACGGCACCGCCCTTGAATGCCAGCGCCAGACCGGCAGCCATGCCTTTTTTAGCGGCTTCCGCGGTTCTGACATTGGCGATAACGGAAACCCGCATGCCGACATAACCAGCCACAAAAGAAGCCACCGCGCCCAGAAGAAAACCCAGTGCGAATTTCGCGCCCAGGGTGGCAAAAATAATCACAAAAATGACCGCACCGGCAATGCCCATGCTCTTGGCCTGCCGATTCAGGTACGCGATGGCACCCTCTTTGATCGCACTGGCGATCTTCTGCATTTTTTCGTCACCGGCAGGAGCCGCCTTGACGATTGTTGCAAGCATAACTGAAAACAGCACGCCGAGGAGCCCCACCAGCGTACATACCACCGGTATATTTTTCAATAAACCTTCCATTACTTCCTCCATCCATTGTTATAGCTGAACATCATTAGTCTTTGTATTGTACCTGTTCATTCCAACTGTCACACCTTGACAAAGGACCATCACCACGGCTTCCGCAGAGCGTTCGATTATCCGATCCAGCATTCGGGCCTCGCTCCTATTAAAGCGACTCAGTACATGGCCGGCCACATCGGCACCGTCTTCGCGTGCCCTGGTGCCTCGCCCTACGCCGATGCGAACTCTTGTGAATTCGCCGCCGCCGAAGGCTTCAATAATTGATCTAATACCTCTATGTCCGCCATCGCCTCCTTTCTCTTTAATTTTTAATCTTTCAAATGCCAGGTCGATATCATCATGAAGAATCAACATCTCCCGGCTTGGAATTCTATAATAACCGGCGAGCTGTCTTAAAGGCCGTCCGCTTCGGTTCATGAAGGATTGCGGCTTGGCCAAAATTACAGGCACGCCTTGAATACTGCCGCGTCCGAAAATAGTGTCGAATTTTTTAGTCGACAGCTGAATATCAAACAGGCGCGCCATATGGTCGATTACTGTGAACCCGATGTTGTGACGGGTGTTTTCATAATCCTTCCCGGGATTACCCAGCCCCGCCACCAAACGAAGCGTCTCGTTTTGCATACCTATTCGATCCGATTCGTAATCCCTATCCTTCAAGGATACGGAAGGCCACTTCAAACCCATTCCCGTCAGCCGGGTATATCAAAAAACATTCGAAAAAAAACGAATGATCAAGCTTTTCCCAAAGCTTCCACTTCTTCTTCAACCGCTTCCCCCTCGCCCTCCGCCTTTTCAACCTTTCGGCCCAATACGGTAAGAACGGTGAAATTGACATCATGGGGAATCTCGGCGCCGCCTTCTAAAACAATATCTTCCACATGAACCGACCCGCCCAACCCCAGGTCCGTAACATCAATAATGATCGATTTGGGAATGCTGTTCGGATAGCAAAGCACTTCCAGTTTTCTACGGATCACCTGAAGCATGCCACCCAATTCAACACCGATGCATTTACCTTTGGTGGCGACCGGTACTTTGACGAGAACTTTCCGATCCATCGCCACTTCGTAAAAGTCTGCATGAAGATAACCGCCCGATAACGGATCAATTTGAAGCTCCTTGATCATGGCGGCTTTGCTGCCACTGAGCTCGTCAACCGCAAGATTCAAAACTACCTGCGAGACACTGTTTTTTTTCAGAATCAACTCCAGATCCCGCCTGTCAATCGAAAGCATGACGGGTGCACTGCCGGGTCCATATAAAACAGCCGGCATTCTGCCGGCCTGTCTGAGTCGTATGGCCGGCCCATCTCCCTTTTCCGCTCTTATAGCCGCTTTTAATTCGATAAGGTCCAAGGAACATTCCTCCCTGATAATACATTATAATGTCGCACGTTAAACAAATAGAGACGTCACCGAGTCCCCGCTGTGACTTCGAATGATTGCTTCCCCAAAAAGCTCCGCAATGGAGAGCTGTTTTATTTTACCAATTTCTCGGGCTTTTTCACTTAACGGGATGGTATCGGTAACCACCAGGCTGGTGAGTTCCGAATCGGCAATTCGTTGAACCGCTGGTCCGGAAAGAACCGAATGGGCGCAACACGCATGAACCTCTTTTGCCCCTTTGCGCATAATCGCGGCGGCCGCTTCCGTAAGTGTCCCCGCAGTATCCACCATATCATCCACAATGATAGCCCTCTTGCCGCTGACATCGCCGATGACGCTCATGGCTTTTGCCTGGTTGGGCTTGTCCCGACGCTTATCAACAATGCCGAGTCCCGCACCAAGCCGTTTGGCAAAGGCTCGCGCCCGTTCCGCACCGCCGGCATCCGGAGAGACAATCACCAGGTCATTGTCAAAATTTTGTTTAATATAGTCGATCAGGACAGGCGCCGCAAAAAGATTATCCACTGGAATATTGAAAAATCCTTGAATCTGTCCGGCATGAAGATCCATGGTAATAACACGATTGGCACCGGCGGTTGTAATCAGATCCGCCACCAGTTTGGCGCTGATCGGCACCCTCGGGGCAACTTTTTTATCCTGGCGGGCGTACCCGTAATAAGGTATGACGGCGGTGATTCGGCGGGAAGATGAGCGCTTGAAGGCGTCGATCATCAGGAGCAGTTCCACCAAATTTTTATTCACCGGATGGCAGGTGGACTGAATAATAAAAACGTCCTTTGATCGAACGTTCTCATCAATTTCAATCTGAATCTCACCATCACTGAATGTGGTAACTTTGGCACCCCCAATAGACATTCGAAGGTATTCACAAACGGCATTGGCCAGCTTCGGATTTGACGTGCCGGAAAAAATAATCATGTTGTCCATCAAGTCTTCCTCTCAATCACACGCTGGCAGCCCCTTACGCTCATAAACAAATGGCTGGGGCGGGAGGATTCGAACCTCCGAATGCAGGAACCAAAATCCTGTGTCTTACCGCTTGACGACGCCCCAGTGTAAAAAAACCCACCCCGCAGATCCCGTTGTGGCGATAGGGATCACATCCTACCCACCGATAGATTCGGCAAGAAACAAGCGCCATGACGAATACTTCGACAAAACCGATTGCGCATTTTGCGCAGCTTTCAAATCATAAAAAAGCCCGAACACGGTCGGGCCACTGCCTGTCATAAGCGCACCATCCGCGCCGTTGGCCAGAAGCGCTTCTTTTATTTTTTGAATCTCAGGGAATTTTGAGGCTGTCACCGTCTCAAGGTCGTTCCATAAATAACGGACCGGATTCAGCTTCCGAACCCTAAAAAAGCTTTCTTTATTTAGTTTTTGGCTGTTTGTCAATCCTAAATTCAGGTTTTTATAGACGTCGGCAGTGGCGACATGGATACGGGGGTTAACCAGTAAAACATAAAATTTAAATAAGTTATCAATAGGCGTCAGCACCTCTCCCACCCCCGTGGCAATCGCCGGCCTGCCCAGAATGAAGAAAGGCACATCTGCCCCGAGGGAAAGGCCCATTTCGCGGAGTGCAATCTGAGAAAAGGGAAAATTGAAATACCGGTTAAGCCCGATCAGAACGGTGGCGGCGTTACTGCTTCCGCCACCGAGTCCACCCGCCACCGGTATTTGTTTGGTTAATGAAATGCCGACGCAAGGGTCAATATGCCCGTTGATTTTGCCTAACCTATCAAAAAACAACCGGGCCGCGCGATACGCGAGATTGGATGAATCGGCCGGAACATCCGGATGCTCGCAGTGGATGGAAACGCCATCCACGTTAAAATCAAACTCGAGAATATCGTAAAGCCCTACCCCGCACATGAGCGTGAAAAGGTCATGATACCCATCGGTTCGCCTGCCGGTAACGTGTAAAAACAAATTGATTTTGGCGGGGGATAGCAATTTCATCGTTTTTTGATATTCGGAACCAGTATCAACCCGATTGTTTGACAAATGTAATTCTCAAGTCATAGAGCATTCCTTTAATCAGCGCGCCTTCATCCGGCGTCAGGTTGCCACGGGTTTTTTCTTCAAGCATCCCTATGATATCAATGGTTTGTTTTCCAATGGACAGGTTTTTCGTTTTCTGACCTGTGACAGGATCCTCAATGACCCCCAAATTCACCAGCGCAGATGCATTAAGGGACATGATAAAAGTCGAAAAATCAATGGCTGGAAGCGGTGAATCCCCCTTCCGGCCCGCGAATGGCTTTTCCGCCCCCGCACCGTCCCCACTGTTCCGGGCGGCATTGCCCTCCTTGTCCTTAAGAATAAAATCCTTTTCCTCCGCCATGTTACCTCCTCGCCGCCGCGTGTGGAACGCCAGACGGCAGATGTCTGCGTTTAATCACGGAAACTCCAAAGGAATCACTGTCTTCACTGTTTTCAGCGACCGCAGATGCGTTATCACTTCTTCGCTAAGCGGCGTATCGACCTGCAAGAAAATAATATTTCTCGCTCCATCCTTTTCCTGGCCCACATGCATTCTGCCGATATTGATGTTGAACAAGCCGAGTGCTGAGCCGATCTCGCCGATGGAGCCAGGAATGTCCTGATTATGAATCAGTCCCAAATGCCCTTCCGGAATCAACTCCAATCTGAAATTATTGATCATAACGATCCTGGCGTCATTTTTGCCGAAAATGGTGCCGGACACCGAGCAACTCATCTCGGTTGTGACGACCCGCACAGTAATCAGGTTGGTATAATCATCCGAGGTAGCTGTAGCCCCTTCGGTTACCTTAATGCCTCTTTCTTTTGCCAACACACCGGCATTTACAAAATTGACATCGTCCTTAACGATGGATGTCAGAAGTCCCTTAAGAACCGCACAAGTCACCGGCGAAAGATCCAGACCGTGAAAATCACCGTTATATTCGATATGAACTTCCGTGATCGGCCCGCATACCAACTGTGCTTCCAACACACCGATTCTGTCTCCGAGGTATAAATAGGGGCCAAGCTTTTCCAATAGTTCACCCGTGACGGAAGGCACGTTCACGGCGTTTTGTATCGTACCGTTTTGCAGATAGTCAATGATTTGATCGGCAACAGCGACCGCAACATTGGTCTGGGCCTCCTTGGTGGATGCACCCAAGTGCGGCGTCGCGATCACAGGGTCTAACTCCAAAAGCGGATTGTTTTCAGGCGGTTCTACCTCAAATACATCCAACGCCGCACCGGCCACCTTGCCTGACTGTATCGCCTCGTATAAATCCTTCTCTTCTACGATTCCGCCCCGGGCGCAATTGATGACCATGACCCCGTCCTTCATCTGGCCAAAGGCTTCTTTATTCAGCAGACCCGTTGTATTTTTTAATTTCGGAACGTGAACCGTAATATAATCGGATTTCCGGTACAGCTCCTCAAGCGTAGCGGCGGCAAAACCAGCCTTTTCAATCTGTTCGGCCGTAACAAAGGGATCATACACCACCACCTGCATTTTCAACCCCCTTGCCCGGTCCGCTACGATGGAGCCGATTTTCCCGAATCCAATCACGCCCAGCACCTTATTATATAATTCACGACCTTGAAGCTTCTTCTTTTCCCATCGCCCGGCCTTCAACGTCGCCGTAGCCTGGGGAATATTGCGCGACAAAGACAACATCATGGCTATGGCATGCTCCGCCGTGGTAACAACATTGCCGCCCGGGGTGTTCATGACCACAATTCCCCGCTTGGTGGCCGCTGGAATGTCCACATTGTCCAAGCCGATTCCTGCCCGTCCGACTACCTTCAGCCGATGCGCACGGCTCAGCAAATCTTCCGTCACTTTCGTCGCGCTACGAATCACCAGCGCGTCATAATCTCCGATAATCTCCTTTAGCGCCTCAGGTGTCAGCCCGGTTTGAACATCCACCTCAATCCCTGCAGCCGCACGAAACATCTCAACGCCTTCTTCCCCGAGATTATCACTTACCAAAACCTTCATGATCTTTCCTCCTCATTTGTACGCCTCAACACCATGATGAAACGCTATAACTTTCTATTATAAAAAAAGTGACCTTTTCAGAACGGGCTCCAGCATAGTCGTTATCCTGGGTTTGTCAAGTCCAAACCTTCGATATACAAGCGTATTTAAAAATTCAACCCCCCACCTTAACCGCTATTTCGATGGGATTGAATGAAAAAGCTTTATTATCTCATCAATAACTATGCCGCATTTTGATGCTTTCAACAATTATCCCACTTATTCTTCCCCTTGTGCCGTCGATTCATTTGTCGGCGCGCCCGCTTCCAGTCGTCATTTTTGACATTTTTTTCCTTTATTCCGGACTGTTGATTAACATCATCCCTTTCAATAAAAAAACTGCCCGGCGTTTTCGGGACCGGCACTCGAGCTGGAATTTCCCCGGATTTGATTTCTTCCCGGGTTTTTGCCAGCGGCGGGCCGGTAAAACAGTCGGGCGGAATCCGTTCAGCCAGGTACAGCGTTCCACCGGCATACTGCAATGGCAGCCCGCGGCGTTTCATCAATGAAACCGACACCGTGAGAAGCACCGGGGCGGCATCGTATCTGCGCCCCAATCTTTCCGCCATCCCCCTATCATCGCTCAATATGACAAAAGGGTCGGCTCCCGGCAAAACGCCCTTTTCCAGCGCGGCGGCATATGCCTTTTTGCGGATGCAGCAATATAATTGTTTCACCACTTCTTCCGAAACCGTCAACCGCGGCAAGCCCTCCCGATCGACGGCCCGCACCCGTTCCCCTTCAATTTCAATCGGCGGATTTGAATTCACCAGCACCACTTCATTCAGATGGCTGCGCCGAATGTGCCGCCAGCCATCCTCCTCACAAATCGCTTTTAACAAATCCTTTATCCTGACGTACCCGCGCGCATCGGGAACCAGGCCGAACTCCCCGGGGTTTCGGCCCAAAATATAGATAAGCAGTTTTGCCAAAGATTCCTGATGGTGTCGCTTATTCATGAATCTCTCTCGTGATAAACCGTCCCCATTCTTTTCTCCTCTCGGCTCGCCATCGGCGTTCCACTAAGCGTCTAAAAAACCATCGCCCAAATAAAGATAAAATCCCTATATTGTCAATCATTTTCAGCAGGATACCCTGAATAAGCATCGGTGGATCGATCGGCAGTTCCGGCCTTTTGGGTTCAGGCCGTCAACCGGATAAACGGCGGTTGACTTGCCCTATAAAAAACAATAGGTAGAGACCTGATTCAACTTCGCAAAAAGTCGACAGAATATCGATTAAAGATCATAAAGGTCTGCATTATCGCATGAAAATAAATTCCGTGGTGAATCGTTATATTTTCAAGGAGCTTTTCGCGCCATTTTTGCTGAGCGTCGTCTTCCTTTTATTTATATTTTTGATGACCACACTCCTTCGGATCACCGATCTGGTCGTTAACTATCACGTCGGCTTTATCACCGTCGTGAGAATGATTTTTTATTCAATCCCCTCTTTTCTGGAATTCATCATTCCAATGTCGACCATGATTGCGGTGCTGCTGACCTTGCTCAAAATGTCCAACGACAATGAAATCATTGCGTTAAAAGCCGGGGGAATCGGTATCTACCGCCTGACGCCGCCGATTCTTCTGTTTTGCATTCTCACCTTTGCAGCGACATGCGTTACAACCGTAGCGGGCCTGCCCTGGGGCAAACTCTCCGTGCGCAATCTTATGGGAGAACTGAAAACATCCAGCTATGCCGCTTTGCTGAAGGAAAGGACATTTAATGACAATTTTCAAGGCATGATGGTTTATTTCAACAAATCCGATCCGCAAACAAAATCCCTGATGGATGTATTTATCGAAGATCGAAATAACCGCGGCATTATCGTAACGGTTACAGCGCCCCTCGGTCAGTTGATCGATTCACCGGAAAACGATACATTCCATTTAAGACTGATGGATGGATTCATCAATCAGGTTCAATTAAAGGACAAAGCTTCCCATGCCATCCGTTTTAAAACTTACGATGTCCGGCTCAACCTGAAAAATGCATACCGGACCGCAACCGGAACTCAAAAAAATAAAAAGGAAATGAGCCTTTCCGAACTGCAGCGCTTTATTGGCAGCGCAACAGAAAAAAACAACGTTTACTATGAAATTCTGATAGAATTTCATAAAAAATTCTCATTGCCCTTTGCCTGTATCGCGCTGGGAATGCTGGCGTTCCCCTTGGGAATTCGAACCAAATTCGTCAAGCAATCTTCCGGGATCGGCCTTGGGCTTCTATTCTTTATGCTCTATTATTCGATCCTTTCCGCCGGTTGGGTCTTTGGAGAAGCGGGTATCTATCCGCCGGTTATCGGAATGTGGTTGCCCAATATTCTTTTCGGCGGGCTGGGACTTTTCCTGCTGATTCGAGTCGCCAACGAAAAACCATTGCTGTTCTCGAATCTGATCGATCGGATCAAAAAAACCCGGATAAACAGCCTGACCGACCCCTCCGAGGCCGCCTGTGTTGACGGTTCTACGGAATCAACGGACAACTGAATCCCCCATGAACATCCTTCATAAATATCTGATACGAGAAATTGTCAAATACTTCAGCATGATCATGGTCATGGTTGTCTGCGTGTACATGATTGTCGATTTCTTTGAACGAGTGGATAATTTTATGGAAGCGGGCGCACCCCTGGCCGCCACCTTTCGATTTCTTGCTTTCAAAATCCCGTTTATCATCGCCCAAATATTGCCGGTCGGCGTCCTGTTGTCCATTCTGATTACCTTGGGACTGATGAACAAAAAAAATGAGCTCGTCGCCTTAAGAAGCAGCGGCATTGGCATTTATACGCTTTTTAAGCCGATCGCCCTCATCGGTCTGGGCAGCGGTCTGCTCCTGTTTTTTTTCTCAGAAGGGATTGTCCCCACGACCATGGCCAAAGCAAACGATATTTATTTGAGGGAGGTTAAAAAGGTCTCCGCTATGGCCACGCGGGAAAATAATATCTGGATCAAAGGGAAACAAAGCATCACCCATATCACCCATTATAATCCGGTGGACAATGCCGTCTTCGGCGTTACGCTCCATCAATTCGATGACCAGTTCAAGCTGATTCGGCGAATCGATGCCGTAAAAGGTGTTTTTAAAAACGGGGAATGGGTGTTGGACACGGTCATGGAACAACGGATCAACACGAAGCCCCATGCCCTTGAAGTTAACTTTCATTCCCAAAAAACCGAGCCGGTGGATCTGGTGCCGGAGGATTTAAGCCAGGTGGCGAAAAAGTCGGAAGAAATGAGTTTCGATGAGCTTCGCAATTATATCCGCGACATCGAGGCCGAAGGGTATGACGCCGGGAATTATCGTGTGGATCTTCACGCAAAAACGGCATTGCCTTTTGCCTGTCTGATCATGTCCATGGTAGGCAGCGGTATTGCCGTGCGCAGGGCTTTCAAGGAACGCCTGTCCCTGATCATTGCCTGGGGCATCGCTATCATCTTTCTATACTGGGTGGTCTTTAGTTTTTGTATCTCTCTAGGATACGGGGGCATTCTTCTCCCGGTCATATCGGCCTGGCTGACCAACCTGGTTTTCCTCTGCTTGGGCGGTATCGCCTTGTTAAATGCGGATTGAGCGGGGTTGTGGCCTTCGTTGGGTTCTGAGAACCGATAAGACGGTTCTAACTATGGGAGTGAAAACCTTAAATGGTTATTATTTACAATGCATTGTTATTTCTTGCCGTCCTCATCGCGCTGCCGGTTATTTTGCCGGCTGTTCTCTGTTCTGAAAAACGGAGAAAAACCGTTTTGCCCCGGCTGGGGGTTGCCCCATCCCAACCGCTTCCACGCGGGAAAACAGGCACATTAAAATCGGAAAAACCGATATGGGTTCACGCCTTGTCCGTGGGGGAAGTCCTGTCCGCCACACCGCTTCTTTCCGGATTAACGCAGCAATATCCCGGCCGGCCGGTGCTTCTGACGGTATCCACCCTGACGGGGTATCGAATCGCCCGGGAACGGTTGCATTCCATAACGTCCGCCATTCGCTTTTTTCCTTATGATCTTCCTTTTTCAATCAAAAGGGCGCTTCATCTTGTTGATCCGGCGATGGTGCTGATGGTTGAAACGGATATTTGGCCCAACTTCATGAACGAATTAAAAAAGCGCAACATTCCGGCTTTTTTGGTAAATGCCAGGCTCTCTGCACGTGCTTATCGCAATTATAAACGTTTTTCGTTTTTTTTCGGACCTGTTTTTTCGGCCTTCACCTATATTTGTACTCAATCCGAAATGGACGCCGAGCGATTCAGCGGGCTGGGGATTGCACGACACCGGATTGTCATGGCCGGCAATTTGAAATTCGACCAGAACCGGCCCGTGCTGACGCCAGAGCAGCTCATTGCACGCCGCCAATCACTTGCCATCAACCCGGCTCAACCCGTGATCGTAGCAGGCAGCACGCATGAAGGCGAAGAAGAAATTTTACTCGGCGCGTTTTGCCGTCTAAAAACCCAATGGCCTTCGCTCGTGATGATGGTAGCACCCAGAGACCCGAAACGCGCGGCGTCCGTTACGCAACTGGCTAAGTCCGCTCATTTGAAGGCATTTACCATGACGGCGCTGGAAGATAACCCGAGCAATCAATCCGTGGATGTCATCATCGTCGATCGGCTCGGCCTGTTACGCGACTTTTACGCCCTGGCCGATGTCGCCTTTGTGGGCGGAAGCCTGGTCGCGTGCAGCGGGCATAATCCCCTGGAGCCCGCGGCATGGGCCAAACCGATCCTGTTCGGACCGGATATGAGAGATTTCATGAGCATTTCGACCGCGCTTGAATCCGCCGGCGGCGCTGTAACGGTTCAAAATGCCGAGGCATTTTATCGTAACGTGAATGCCCTGCTCTCTAACCCCGAAAAAGCCCATGCCATGGGGAAAATTTCTTTATCGATATTTCAATCGAACGGCGGCGCCGTGAAAAAGATGTTATCCTTGACGGCCCCTTTCCTTCCTCACGATGACCAGCAGGAGTAAGCCGGTGTCACCTCTTATTCGCAGAATCACATCGGCCATGAAAAGCAACCAGGCCGCTCGAACCTTTTCCTTCGAAACGATTCTGTGGGGACTCTCCCTGGTTTACGGCGGGCTCGCGCGCCTCAGATCAGCGGCATTCGAGTTTCGGCCGGCCAAACTAAAACAGCTGCCCTGTGTCGTTATTTCGATCGGCAATATCACGGTGGGCGGCACCGGTAAGACCCCGATGGTCATCTATCTGGCACGGCTGGTCCGATCCCTCGGTTATCGGGTGGCGATTGTCAGCCGGGGCTACAAGGGCAATCTCGAAAAAACGGGCGGCATTGTGAGCGATGGTCAAAAAACCCTTGTCACGCCTGAAGCATCTGGTGATGAGCCCTTCATGATCGCAAATGCGTTAACCGATATTCCCGTGGTGGTGGGGCAAAACCGGTTTATGGCGGGAACCCGGGCTATCGCCGCCTTTTCTCCAGAGGTCATTATTCTGGATGATGCCTTTCAACACCTTCAGTTGAGGCGGGACATCAACTTGCTTTTAGTGGATCAGACCCGCCCCTTTGGAAATCGCCATCTGTTGCCGCGCGGCCCCTTACGAGAACCCGTGTCCGCTATCGGCCGGGCGGATGTCATTGTGGAAACCCGATGCCGACCGAAAAGTCCTTCGGCGCCGGAACTGCTTCATGCCGTCAACCGATACGCCGCTCAAAAACCGGTTTTTCGGGCGCAACTCGAACCCGTCATCGAGAATCTCATTGGGATGGGAAAAACCGCGACAGCGGAAACTTTCCTAAAAACCGCCGGCGCCGCCCGCACCTTACTTCGGGGAAAGCGCGTGTTCGCCTTTTCAGGGGTTGCGGATAACCCCGGGTTTCATCACAGCTTAACCGAACTGGGGTGCACGGTGGCCGCAACGGCAGCCTTTCCGGACCATCATTGGTTCAGCGCGGATGACGTGGCCGCGCTTCAGCACCAAGCCCGCGATGTAAAAGCGGAGCTCATCGTAACGACACAGAAGGATATCTGCAGAATCAACGGCCTCACCCAATGGCCGGCGAATCTGGTGGTATTGGGAATCGAGCACGATTTTGGTGCGCACAAAACCGCATTTCATGATCTGATCAGAAGGAGGCTCTTTGATTTAATCGGCAAATCATGCGCCAATTCCGGCTTGACAATATTCAGCGGCCGCGTGATATAAAACCTTTTTTTCG
This sequence comes from Desulfobacterales bacterium, assembly GCA_034003325.1. Taxonomy (NCBI): domain Bacteria; kingdom Pseudomonadati; phylum Thermodesulfobacteriota; class Desulfobacteria; order Desulfobacterales; species Desulfobacterales bacterium. The sequence continues at coordinate 197,629 of JAVEYW010000006.1, read as the reverse complement.
TCATCGGCAATTCATTCATCCATCGAAGGCAATGAGAAACCTTACAGACCCTATCATCGATTCTGCGCTCTTTTGTTTTACGCGGATTTTCGGTTTTTTACCCCGAAAAATAGGCATCGGGACAGGGGTCGCCATGGGCCGGCTGGCTTATACCATCGTCAAGCGAAGCCGAAACATCGCCCTCAATAATCTGCGCAATGCTTACCCTGAAAAAAAGGACGCGCAAATCCAACGGATCGCTAAAGCCGTTTTTGAAAATTTGGGAAAACTGCTTTATGAAATTTGCTGGTCCAACTGCCTGAATAATGATGAACTGCGCCGGCACGTCAAAATTGAGGGAATGGCGCATATTCAAACCGCCTACGCAAAAGGCAAGGGCGTCCTGGTGCTGACCGGGCACTTCGGGAATTGGGAACTGATGCCGGTGGTGGGACATTTGGTCGGGCACCCGTTTAGTATTGTATACAGGCCGCTGGACTTCAAGCCGCTGGAACGGTTCACCATAAGAAGCCGTACCCGTTACGGTGGTTCCATGATCCCCAAGAAAAGATCGTTTCGAAAAATATTAAACAGCCTGGACCGAAAGGAAATGGTAACACTTCTCATGGACCAGAATGTGGCCGCCCGGGAAGGTGTTTTTGTCCCTTTTTTCAATATGCCGGCCTGTACCAACGAAGGCTTGGCGCTTCTGGCGCTTAAAACGGGCGCCCCGGTGGTTCCCGCGTTTCTGCTGAGAGAGAAAAAAGGGTTTACGGGAATGATTCTGCCGGAAGTCCCGCTCATTCGAACGGGAGATAAGATAAAAGATCTTGAAGCCAACACCAGCGCTTATAATCAAGTGATTGAATCCGTGGTCCGCCGCTATCCGGACCAGTGGTTCTGGGTTCACAGGCGTTGGAACACCAAACCACCCGCGGCCATGGCCCAGGCGGCACAAAAGAACTAACGGAAAACCGGATGCCCTTTGCGCCTTTAACGAATTCGCCTGTTCAACTGAACCTGTCCCGAGCCGCGGCATGCGTTCTTGCCCTGGGTTTTTCGGCAAGGATTTATCTATTTTATCAAATCCCCATTATCAGCCCGGACAGCCATTTATACATTCAGCAGGCAAAAGCCCTCTATTTCGGCCTGTTCGATCAGATTCTGAGTTGTTATTCTTATTTGTCTCCCTACCCGGTAGCGGTCTGCGCGGCCTATCGCATTTTCGGTGATTGGGTGATAGCGGCGCAAAGCGTTAACATCTTTTTCAGCACCCTTACCATTATTCCCTTTTATTGGCTGTTGCGCCGCTTTTTCGATGATACCGTCGCGTCGCTGACCGCCCTGGTGTTTGCCCTTTTGCCGGCCTATACGTTCGTCTCAACGGATGCCCTGCGAGACCCCCTGTTTTGGTTTTTTTCAGTTTCGGGGCTGTATCTTTTTATTCTTCACATCGAAAAAAGGCGCCCCGGGGTACTGCTGTGTTGCAGTTTCTGCCTGGCCTTTGCGACATGGGCCCGTATTGAAGGCTCCCTTTATATTCTGGTAACCGCATGTTATTTGCCTTTTATTAAAAACCGGAACAGATGGACGGATCTACTCATTTTCTTAACGCCCTATATTATTTTGCTATTCATGCTCATTGGGCTGGCTTCCGGCCTGGGACTTAATTGGGTTGAAATTCTCAACCCCAAAAGAATATTGAATCTTCCTTTAGGGGTGATTTCCCAATACGAAGGTCTGCGCAACGAGTTAAAAACCCTTTACCAACCCGACCTGTTTACTGTCAGCAAGTATTTCTTCGACAGAATCAGAAGTCTGGTTTGGATTATCGCCCTTGTCGCCCTCATCGTCCTTATCGTGGAAACGCTGCTTTATATTTTTTTCGGCTTTCTTCTCGCAGGCGCAGTTTCCCTGGGACATTCCGCATGGACGGACAAACGAATCCGGTATATCGCCTTTATTTGCATTTCTGCGTTGGGGCTGCTCTATTTTCAGACGTTCTGCGCGTGGCATGCGGCGGAGCGCCACCTGGCGGTTTTTCTGCTGCCGGCATTTATTTTCATCGGCGCCGGCATCAAGCGGTTTCATTTGTTTTTATCAAACCGGTTTCGGTGTCGACCGGCCACCGGATATGCCGTTGTGTGTGCGCTCGTTCTGCTCACCGTTGCACCCAAAATAATTCGGGCAAATTATGATGCGGACAAGCTGATCTTCCGGGAAATCGGCCTTTTCATCTCGCAACGCGAAACAGGACAGCGGGCCGTATCCGTCTGCGGAGCCTTTAAGCGGGTAACGGATGTGCACTTTTATGCCAATGTGAACACGCCATGGGCGCCCTGTTTTGATACTGGGGCACTTTTTTATCGCACAAAGGCCGAGCTGCTCCAGTTTATCCAAAACCAAAAATATGACTATTTCATATGGGATCAGGCGGGATGGCAACATGAGGGAATAACGCCCTCGTCCGTGAATTCGGCCAACGGCTTTCACAACATTCGAGAGTGGCACTCAAAAAAGCTGGGCAGGCTCATCCTCTATGAGGTTATACTTCCCTCGAAAACCGGAGCGACCCTTAAGTCAATAAATGAAAGGCAGCCGTGAAGCACTCTCGAACTATTAAAAACGGCGCCACTGCATCGGCGGCAACCACCGAAGGTATCAGCATGGGCGCAAATTCAATTTCATGCCGAATCGCCATATTCAGAACAGACAATGGCCTTTATGGCGAATGGAAAAACAAGACGTCCCCTTTTTCCATCAAGGGATGGCGGGGCAGGCGGGATCATTCCATCTCCGACATCGAAGTCGAAAAAATGCTTGAAGCCTTTTTTTCTGAAGAAAGGAACGCTTTTTTTACGCCTTTTTATGCCAGCGATTACAAGCATACCTATGTTTCCGGTTCCGTTTTATCCCAAAATAAGGATGTGTATCTGAAGCATTACAAGGTGCACGAAGCCCCTCTCAAAATCCGGGCCAGAAATCTGCTGAGAAGGACCCTGGCGAAAAAGGCCATGTGTGCTTACTACCGGCTAAAAGAGATGGGAATTGATGCGGTTGAACCTCTTTTCTATGCCAGAAGGGAAGGGTTGTTTATTCCCCGCGAGGCGGTTTTCGCGTCGCTGTCGACAGGAACGAATCAGACGCTGGCGGCAGTGCTTCAAAGAGAGCACCAAAAAGGCGAGCTTCTACCCCTGGTGCGCGCGTTGGGCGCCTTTATGGGCGATCTTCACCGAAAGGGCGTGCTCTATGCGGAACCCGTCACCAATTTACTTCCCGTTGCGCAGGGAGATTCGTGGCGTTTCGTGCTCTGCGACCTGGATGAAATGCGTTCTCTTGGCGGCATGACCCAACAGCAGCGGGTTAAATATCTTGCCAAACTGAGAACAACGCTCTTTAATTTAGAGAAAGCCGCACTGACCGAGTTTGACACCACCTATCATGCAGCGTTTTAACGGTCAGGAATTTTGGTCAGGAATTGCGCCTTGACAATGTTCCGCCGCCGAATAATATGAGTGTTTTTGTTCACCGGCGATAAGCCGCCACTGAATTGATTGAATGGTTATCCATGACCCCATACACAGACTCAGCCAATAATCCGACAGTCCTCACTTCGGAATGCGGCGTTGATCAGAATCGGGAATGGCGCGTAAAAAAGCCGGGCAAGCGTATTTGCTATGGTGCTCTCCGATGAAGATCGGGTTGGTATGCCGGCACTTTCTTTCAACCAAGGGGGGGCTGGAACGGTACGCCCTGTCCCTCAGCACGGAGCTGGCCCGCCGGGGACATGAAGTTCATGTCTTTGCCACTACCGGAGAAAAAATACCCGGGGTGCAACTCCATCATGTCCCGGTCTTTCCATTCTCCTCTCCCGGGAAAAACCTCTCCTTTGCCCTGATAGCATCTAAACGAATCTCCGGGGTTCAGTTGGACGTGGTTCAAAGCATGGAACGGATTTGGAACCAGGACATTTTCCGGGCATCGGACGGCATCAATCCGGTCCAGATGGAACAACGATATACCAACCCCCTGCTTAGAAAGTTCAAAGCGATCACTCCCAGACGCCAGGTGTTGACTTTTCTGGAAAAACGAATCTTTCAACAAAACGGCGCCAGATTCGTTCTAACCAATTCGAAATTGGTAAAGGATCAGATCCGCAGCCACTATCAAATACCCGATGAAAAAATTCACGTCATTTACAACAGTGTGAATACGAGTCGATTCAATCTCACCGCAAGGGATCGATTCGGTGACGCCTTTCGAATGCAATACGGCATTAAGCCGGACCATCTGTCGATCCTGTTTGTGGGGAACGAATTCAAGCAAAAAGGGCTTCCCGTTTTGATCGAAGCGGCCGCCCGCAGCGGCGCCAAAAACATTCGGCTCTTTGTAGCCGGCGCTGATCCGATTCCACCCTATCGCCGATGGGCCGAAAAGGCCGGTTTGGGAGAAGCCACCGTTTTCTTGGGATACCAAAAAGATCTTGAACGCTTATACGGCGCCGTTGATTTACTGGTACTGCCGACCCGCTATGATCCCTTTGCCAATGTCTGCCTTGAAGCCATGGCCTGCGGCACACCCGTGATCACCACCGTAATGAACGGCGCCTCTGAAATCATCAAAAACGGCCGGGAGGGGTTTGTCTTAAAAACAGGGGATGCCGATGAATTATCGGCCCGGATTCAGGATTTTCTGGCCGTTTCCGACCGGGCGGCCATAAGACAGCGGGTTGCTGAAAAGGCAACCGCTTTCACCATGGGAAACCATATGCGCCGGCTTTTTGACCTGTATGCTCGCGTATGCGAGGAAAAAGCGAATGAGCATCGGTTCCCAAAAAATAGAAATTGATGCCCGCCAGAACATGGTCATCAATCGGGACTATGCGCCCATCCTATCAGAAAACGGCCTGATGGACTTTGACGGATTCTATCAATATGGGGGCGGCACCCTCGTTAAACAGATCCGGGAAAGAAGTGTCACCCGCCTGGAAGTCCATCCTTGCGGAAAAACAAGCGTTTTTTTCCTGAAACGCCATATTGCCGAGCGACTGGGCGTGTGCGCACGCATAGCGGCTTGGGTCTCTGGAAGAAGCACCTCTCCGGGAATGGCTGAATTTGAAACCATCTGTGAATTCAGGGAAAACGGTATTCCAACGGTTGCACCCGTGGCGGCTGGGGAACGGCAACTCAGCTTTTTTCGATACGAATCCTTTCTGGTGACGGAAGATGTCTCCCCTTTCATCTCCTTGGAAAAGCTGATACACGATCACCCCGAAAAGCTCAGCGGCCCGATCGGACAACAGCGCAAACATCGAATCATTTCCGCCATTGCCCGTCTTGCCCGAACCATGCATGAAAAAGGCTTAAACCACCGCGACTTCAACGCAACGCATGTCCTGATCGGCCCTGAAGATAAGGATGGGGAATTTTCCCTGGCGCTGTTCGATCTTCAGCGAGTGGATCGAAAAAAGTGGATGCGCTTTAAATGGGGCATCAAAATCCTGGCGGAATTATTTTATTCCATGCCGGCGCCGCTTTTTGACGAAAATGACCGGACGACTCTGTTTCAAACCTATCACCGGACGAAGCGACTGCGATTGACGGACCGGGCCTTGTTGGTTTGGATTCAGCGCAAAACCAGCCGGATTGCGCGGCACACCCGAAAAATAAGGGCGCGCCGGCGTTCATCCCACAAGGCTTCATAACGGATTGAAAGCACATGCACCCTATGCACATCAAGCTAATGACCCTGTTGAAGAAATGGATAATCGGCCATCCGAAAACCCTGCAGCAAAAATTTCCGCAATATGAGATCGGCCGTGGAACGTACGGCTCCGATCTTCGAATATTGCGGCGAAAAGACGGCGCCACTTTAAAAATCGGCGCCTTTTGTTCCATCGCAGCCGGCGTGCAAATTTTTCTCGGAGGAGAACATCGCATCGACTGGGTAACCACCTACCCGTTTAATGTTCTGTGGCATTCGGCAAACCACATCAAGGGTCATCCAAAAACAAAGGGCGATGTGGAAATAGGAAATGATGTATGGATCGGCCAAGAAGCCGTGATTTTGTCCGGCGTAAAAATTGGCGATGGGGCGGTGGTCGGCGTTAGAGCCGTTGTCACCGCAAATGTTCCGCCTTATGCCGTTGTGGCGGGCAATCCGGCCCGGGTGCTAAAAAAACGCTTTGATGATATGACCATTCAACGCTTGCTGAATTCGAAATGGTGGAATTGGCCTGAATCGAAGATAGAAAAGATGCTTCCCATGCTATTGAATCATGATATCGAACGGTTCCTGACTTCGGCCGCGCAAGATAAAATATAGGGGGATGTGTTATGCCGCCAATTTTTAAAATCGATTTGAAAAAAAAAACGGAACAGCCGGAACCCGTTATTATCGAATTGGGCAGTGGCGAAAAAAAAAGGCCCGGTCGGATCTGCATCGATAAAATGGAAATGCCGCACGTCGATATTGTCGCGGATCTGGAAGAGGGGTTGCCTTTTTTCCCGGATAATTCAGTGGATGAAATTCATTCAAAGAGCTTTTTGGAACACATTGACAATTTCGAGTTCTTGATGAAGGAGATTTGGCGCGTTCTTAAACCCGATGGCCGGAAATTTTTATATGTGCCGCATTTTTCAAATCCTTATTACTACTCCGACTACACCCATAAGCGGTTTTTCGGACTATACACCTTTGAATATTTCTCCAACCACCAGGACAGATTCAAAAGAAAAGTCCCCTCTTTTTATCAGGAATTCGGTTTCATCACGGAAGATATCACGATTGTGTTCACCTCCCCGTGGAAAGGCCGAAAACTGGTAAAACGCATGTTTCAATCATTTTTCAATCTGAATACCTGGTTGATGGAATTCTATGAGGAAAATCTGTGCTACTTGATTCCCTGTTATGCGCTTCAGGTCACCTTGCGCCCCGCTAAACAGCTATCCAAGGAACCCTAAAGGCTGTCGGCGGCCACAAAAAGAAGAAAGAGTCCGAAATGAAAGTCGCTTTTGTGACCACAAGACCGGATAAAGCCAGCTTTAAGTTTCGCGTTGCGCAATACCTTCCCTATATCCAAGAATCGGGGCTCGACCATGAAATCCTTATTTTTCCACACGGGTTTTTCGCCCGACGCCGGTTCTTCAGCAGATTAGCCGGCTTCGATATTGTTTTCTGGCAAAAACGACTGCTGGGAAGAATGGATTTATGGTCACTGCGTCAAAACAGCCGGCATTTGATCTATGATGTTGACGATTCGGTCATGTATCATGATTCAAAAAGGGGACAATTCGATTCCAGCCGGCTGGCCCGGCGGTTTCAACGAATGACGGAGACGGCGGACCGGGTGGTTGTCGGCAATGGGTTTCTGGGTGAATTGGCGGCCCGATATAACGATGGGGGAAAAATTATAAAAATCCCCAGTGTTATCGATACGAATGTTTGGCATACACCCCACCGGAAATCTTCCGAGGAAAAAGAAGTGACCATCGGCTGGCTGGGCTCGCAAAGCACACTGCCCTATTGGATCGATAAATTGCCCCTATGGAAAAATATCAGCCGGAATTTCCCCCGGGTAAAATTCACAGTGGTGTGCAATGATGTTGAAAAGACCTTTTCATCACCGGAATATAAGCAGTTTAATTTTCAGCCGATCGAATGGACCCACGCAAAACAGGTGGCCAATTGCGCCGCCTTTGATATCGGTGTCATGCCGCTTCCGGACAACCCGTGGACTCGGGGCAAATGCGGGTTTAAATTGATACAGTATCTAAGTTTGGGGATTGCCGCCGTCGCTTCGCCCGTCGGGGTGAATTCTGAAATTATCCTTCACGGAAAAACCGGCCTGCTGGCTGATTCCGACGATGAGTGGACCGCCTGTTTGAGTCAATTAATAGAAAATCGAGAAAAGCGCTCGGCATTGGGAAATAACGGCTATCACCACGTAACGGAAAACTATTCGGTGCAGGCTTGGCTTGCTTCTTTCAACGGGTTATTTCAACCGGGCGCATAATGCCCGGACCAACGATCATCAACAGGGCTCTATGCAACTTCTTGCTACCGCTCAAAAACAAAAAAAAACGATTGCTGCAACGCATCGCCTTGCAGCCGACAAATCCCATATCCGGCTGACCTATGTCACTCATTTTTACCTGAATCAAACCGATGCCACCTCCGTGATGGACTTATTAAAACGATATGAAACCTACTCACCGGCCCTGCTGGACCTCATTCAGTTTGTCATCGTGGACGATGGTTCGCCATTAACTTACGACATTCCGGATCTGAATCTGAATCTTCTCTGGCTGAAAATCACGGACGATATCCCTTGGAATCAAGCAGGGGCCCGAAACCTGGGGGTTATCTACGCACCGTCCGATAAAGTCCTGATAACGGATCTGGATCATGAATTTCCGGAAGAAACACTTCGGTATATGGTTCAACGCGGTGAATGCGGCCGGCATTGTTACCGCATCTTTCGGCAGGGCGCCAGACCCCATCCCCACCCGAATATTTTCTTGATATCCAGGGCCCGGTTTTTAAGATTTTACGGATACGATGAGGAATTTTCTGGGCACTATGGTGCGGAAGATTATCGTTTTGTCAAAATTCAAAAATATCACGGAACGCGGTTCATTAAAATGAATCGAAACTACAGGTGCTTTGAAAGAAAGGACATCAACCGTGAAACGGCCTACCACTCCCTTGAGCGGGATCTTCGCTTCAACACACCGATTGATGCCAGAAAAAATCGGGAAATCCTCGAATATGGACCGAATGCCGGTCATAGCCGACTGTTTCTCAATTTCAGCTGGCGAGTATGCCATACCTATCATCGGCAGGGGACCGGCGTCAGAAAAAAGCGCCCGTTATGGAAACATTTCTGGCATTGGCGGTGGGTTTTCGGTTACAAATAGCACCTGACTCAGGCACCCCCAAATATCCGTACCCGGCAGCCGAAAATGGGAATCGATGATGAATTTCACGCAGGTCCAACTTTAATGACAAGCAATTGCGAAGGGGTTTAAGAAACATTAGGTATTTTATGCAATCGATCAAATTCCCCAGGGAAAAAATCAAGAAAATCCTGGTCATCAAGATGCGCTATATCGGGGACACCGTACTGGTAACACCACTTCTGCGCGCGCTTAAAACCGCCATGCCAGCGGCGGAGACGTTTTTATTGCTCAACAAGGAGGCGGCCCCGGTTATAACAGGGCATCCGCATATCAACCGGTTGCTGTCCTTTGATGATCAGCGCGCCAAAAAAGATCTCGCCTATTTCATCCAATTTGTGCTGCAGATCAGAAAACTCAAATTGGATATGGTGATCGATCTGACCCAAAACGACCGATCCGCGCTCTTCACCTTCTTCACCGGCGCCGCTTACCGGATCGGTTTTGACGGGGCGTCCGCCTTTCAACGCCGCGCCTATACCCACCGGGTTCCTTATCTATTTGGAAAAATCCATACCGTGGATCATCACCTGATGATGGCCAAGCACCTCGGTTTGCCACCGGTCGATTCGAATCCCGATTTGCCGGTTTTCCCCGAGGACATCCAATGGGTACGCAATCGGCTTGCCAGCGCCGGCGTGGAGAACTCGCTTCCCTATGTCCTGATTCACCCGGGAGCAAGGCGATGGTATAAAAGCTGGCCGATTGACCGCTTTTCTCAACTCGCTGACAGGATATACCAACGCTATCGCGTACAGGTGGTGCTCTCTGGCGGCCCTTCCGACCGGGAAACCTGCGAAAAGATCGCCTCAAAAACGACTCGACGCATCTTTGACCTGAGCGGGCAAATTCCCTTGGCACAATTACCGGCTCTGATTCAAAAGAGCGTGCTTCTAATCGGAAACGACTCCGCCCCGATCCACATCGCGACCGCCGTCAACACACCGGTGATTGCCCTGTTCGGCCCCACCCGGTGGGAGGACTGGCATCCCCGCCGCGATCATGACAAAACCCTTTCGGTTTCTTTCCCCTGCAGACCTTGCGGCCATTCCAACCCGGACTGCCCAATGGGGGATGCCTATTGCATGTCCGAAATATCGACCACATCCGTTTGGACCGCTGTTCAGGAACGTCTGCTCGCTAGCGGCGTGGATTCGCATCATGCTGTTTAACTCCTTTCCCTACATCGCCCTCTTTTTTCCGATCGCATGCAGTCTTTTTTTTCTCAGCAACCGTCTTCTCCCCCTTTTCTTCAGCAGGGCGTGGCTTTTGATCGCCTCGCTTGCGTTTTACGCCCTGGGCAGCCGCGCCGTACCGCTTTTAATCCTCTCGATCGGCGTCAACTATTGGATCGGCACCCATTTGCAAAAACTTGCGGCAGCCGGCAACACCCGGCACGGCGCGGCGCGGCGGGTGCTTATTTTGGGCCTTGTTTTTAATATCGGGTTACTCGGGTGGTTTAAATATGCCGATTTTTTCGTATGGAATGTCAACCAACTCACCGGTTACCAATTCCCCTTACCCGGTATTGTTCTTCCACTCGCGATCAGTTTTTACACCTTTCAGCAAATCAGCTTTCTGGTGGATAGTTATCGTGGCGGGATTCGATGCGACGGGTGGCTGGATTATGCCCTGTATGTGACATTTTTTCCTCAACTTATTTCCGGGCCCATTGTCCGATACCTTGAGTTTGCGCCCCAGTTACAGCGCTGGCATTCAGCCCGTTTTGATTTCCAAAACGCTTCGATCGGGCTTTCGCTTTTTTTCACCGGCCTGGTGAAAACGGCTGCTGTCGCCCATATTTTCGGCAACTGGGCCGATCAGGGCTTTTCCAATTCGGACTCCTTATCGCTCATAGACGGGTGGACAACGTCCTTAAGTTACACCTTTCAAATTTATCTTGATTTCAGCGGATATACCGATATGGCCCTGGGCGCTGCCCGGTTTTTTAATATCGAGCTGCCGCTAAATTTCAATTCTCCCTATCAAGCCGTCAATATACAGGATTTTTGGCGGCGCTGGCACATGACATTAAGCCGTTTTTTAAGAGATTATATTTATATTCCCCTGGGGGGAAATAAGCGCGGCGAGGTAAAAACCGGTATCAATGTCATCCTTACCTTTCTCATTGGCGGCATTTGGCATGGCGCGGGATGGACCTTTATCGTGTGGGGCGCGCTTCATGGAATAGGCGCAGCACTGCTTCGGGTTTGGTGGAAAACCGGCATCAGGCTGCCCACCGTTGTCGCCGCCTTTTTCACCTTTAACTTCATCAATATCACCTGGGTTTTTTTCAGGGCGGAAAGTATCGAAAAAGCGATGTGCATCCTTAAATCCATGATGGGGTGCTGCAAACTGACCGGCTTTAGCATTCTGCACGGCATCCCCGCCGCCGATATCATTATCGCGAGCATATCCATTCTGACCGTGTTTTTGGGTAAAAACACCAATTCGATTCCCGGGACTTTAAAACCCGGCGCTTGGGCGGCGCTGCGTCTGACCGCCACCATTCTAATGGCCTTGCTGTATCTGAACTCTTCGATTCCCAAGGAGTTTCTTTATTTTGACTTTTAAGCCAGAAGGCCAAAGTCCATTTTTAGGCCTCCGCTTGGCTCACGGGCGGCCGCGGCGTTCGGCCTCCAGCACACAACCAGATAAATCTTCTCGGAGACCACCTGATAGCCCTTATGTCGTTTCCCAAAGCGCACGAATCGGGACGGCATACAAGTTTTCGCCGAAGCCGGCAACGCTCTGCCCATCATACAGCACAACCCCGGCAGCAAATTGTTCCCCAGTCGTTTCCCGAAGTTTTTTCAATCCTCGAAAATCCCTTTCCATTATCGTAGCGGCGGCCTTTATTTCAACACCTGCCACTGCGCCAGCTTGCTCCAGCACAATATCCACCTCCACACCGTCCTTATCCCTGAAATGGTAGAATTGAACCGGCTTATCGTTCCAACTCGCTTGTCTCTTGAGTTCCTGAAAGACAAATGTCTCCAGAAGCTGGCCCAACATGGCGCGATCTTTGATGAGTTCCGGGGCATCCACACCGAGTAAAGCCGAGGCAAGACCGCTATCGGTAAGATGCAATTTGGGCGTCTTGATGAGACGACTCAGCCGGTTGCTATGCCATGGCGGCAAATGTTCCAAGAGAAAAATTCTTTCCAGCAGCACCACGTAGTCACGAATGGTCGGCCGGCTCAATTGAAACGCTGACGCCATTTCGGCCACATTGACCAATCGGGCGGTTTGCCCGGCGGCAAGCTGAAGCAGCCGTGGAAGTGAGCCTAAAGCACTGATACGGGACAGATCACGCACATCCCGCTGCACCAGCGTTTCGATATAGTCACGGTACCAAGCCGCGCATCGTTTCGGCGTGGAACGCAGAAGCGCTGGAGGGTAGCCGCCTGTGGCAATCCGTCCGGCCAGCACCGGTCCAAGGCGCTCAAAACGACTGTTTCGAAACTGAGCGGTAAACAGCGCATCCATAAAACGAGACGCCTTACCAGCAAGTTCATCTTGGGCCAGCGGGTGCAACCGCAAGATCTCCATGCGCCCTGCCAGTGAATCCGCCAATTTAGGAACCAGCAACACATTGGCCGAACCGGTCAAAATAAAGCGTCCCGGCCGGCGGTCCCGGTCAACAGCCGATTTCAATGCAAGAAATAGGGCCGGAACACGCTGGACTTCGTCCAGGACGGTTCTATCCGTCAGATCGGCTATAAACCCCACCGGATCGGTCTGGGCTGCAGCCAGTTGAACATTGTCGTCAAAGGTGACGTATTCATAGCCTGCCGCATCACCGACCATACGGGCAAGGGTAGTTTTGCCGCACTGGCGCGGCCCGTGGACTAACACCACGGGGGTGTCCTCCAACGCCTCCTCCAAGCGCCTGCGCGCAAATCGCGGGTATAGGATGGGCTCAGCCATTGCGTCCATTCGAAAACCAAGTATTCGGCCAAATGAAAGGTTACATACCGGCCAAATGAAAGGATGTCAATCGGTATTCGCTCGTGAGCTTTGAGCGATTATGGTTCCCCCCAATATTTCGGACGGCATGTATAGCTTATTTTAACTCAATTGAGAACATGGTCGCGGCGGAAAGCTAATTTTAGGCCTCCGCCCGATTCACGGGCGGCCGCTGCGTTCACACTTATGACTATTGGAACCAAGCATTTTTCAAATTAGCGTGTAGCAGGATTAAGGGGGCTTCAGCCCGATTTACTATTGCCATCGCCAATATTTTTCTTTATAAAAAGCAAGTTCTTATCTTAATTCCCGGAACTTTAAAACCCGGCGCTTGGGTGGGAGAGAAAATAGCGATTGAACTGGCTACGGTCGGCTGCCGAAGCTGTCTTGAAGCAGTTTTTTGACATGACACACAGGAATCGCATAGGTGATGCCGCTCGGGTTGGAAATGCCGTGTTCCTTGGATTCCTTTACAAAAACCTTATTGATGATCCCGATAACCCGGCCGGTTTTAACGTCATAGAGGGGACTGCCGCTATTGCCCGGATAGGCGGTGGCATCCAGCTGGAACACCGGGTAGGGCGCCTGCAATCGGTTGACCAGGGCCTTATCCAGCGGCCGAATCGCATTGGATGGAATGGCGATGGGTGTGATGGCAGAGATAATCCCGCGATGCGTGGCAGCGTTAAGACCCAAAATCACACCGAGCGGGAACCCGGTAAAGGCATAGAGATCACCTTCCCGCACTCGGGTGTCATCCCCAAGTTCCAACGCCGCCAACGCCTGCCCCTCAAAAACAAGCAGGCAAAGATCATGTTCCTTGTCCATGCGAACTTCCTTGGCGGGGAAAATGGACAATTTTCCGCCACGACTCGAAAAAACCCCGAGGAATTCTTTGCGTTTCTCATCTATTTTTTCGGGAATCACATGCGCGTTGGTGACCACATGGCGGCCGTCCGTCACGGCAAACCCGGTGCCGAACAGGATAGCGGGCGGTCGACGGCGCTTTTCATAGGTCCCTATTCCGACAATGGCCGGTTTAATTTTAACGATCGTGTCCGGAAGGCTTTCGATTTCCGCCCCAGCTGAAGCTATCGTGGCCCGCATCACACAGATGCAAAGGATCAGCGGCCAGGCTATCATCGCTCGAATTTTCAACATATCAATTCCATATTGTTGTTTTCAGCGCGCCGGACCGGGGCATTACAATGTGCGCAAGACATACCTTCACAATAAATAACAATATTAATTGAAGCTGCTCACTTCCGCTTCAATTCCCTCTCGCAGCTTCATCAGCTTCTTTGCAAACTTCTCGAGTTTCACATCTTCTTCCGTGACCGGCACCCATGGCTTGACTGGAACGGGTTTGATGTTTTCATCCACGGCAACCAGGATAATGATGCAACGGGTGGTTTTTCCGAACTGGCCATTCTTCATATCACAGGCCGATACATCTACCGAAACATGCATACTGGTCCGGCCCGTATAAATCAGTTTGGCCCGGACTTCGACCAGATTCCCAATGTGGATCGGCCGATAAAAGCGAGTGCCTCCGACATAGACCGTAACGCAATACTCGCCGCTCCAGCTGACTGCACAAGCATAGGCGGTCTGGTCAATCCACTTCATCACAGCGCCCCCATGGACCTTACCGCCAAAGTTGATGTCGGTCGGTTGCGCCAGGAATCTGAATGTGATTTCTCTCTGGCGCTTTTCAACTGTTTCCATCGTTTACCTCACATAAATGTTAACATGATCGTGACCGCTTCAAAAAAAAACAAAAAGAGGCTGCCCATTTTTAAAAAAGGATAACGCAATCCATTATAAAAAGCCAGACCGCTTTATCGGTAAACTGTAGACCGGTCGAATACTTACCGGCGCGCGATGGCCGCTTTTAATGCTTCTAGCTTGGGGCCGTCTTGTGTCCAGGCCCGGCAGCTTCCAACCAGGAACTCGATGTTCTCGACGTCGTCGATCGAGTTTGCAACGGGGCGCTTTTTGCGCCACTTGTTGGTAATATACCCATGCAGTGCGGCCTGGCTCATGACCGTGAGAAGGTGCGTCAGGTGGGAACATCCTTTCACACCGCCCATGAGTGCTCTCACCTTTTTCACAAATCCGGCCTGAATATTCATCCCGATGACCTTTGGAATAGAATCAAGGACAGTGCGGCAAAATTCAAGGGGGACATGCGGCATTTCTGCCTCTGCATCGAGAATGGCCGGGGGCGAGCCACCCACCTTAAGCCGAATGGTAAGATAATGAACCGGTCCTTTATCCATTTCTTCTCCGGTCGTATTATATATTTTTTCAAACCGGTCATCCCGCAACCACCCTTCGACCAGAACCGTGTCCTCATCCAGGGCGTAGCTTTTCATATCAATGGATCGGCTATGTATCAGATTGCCGGTTATCAGCTCTTTTAAAGAACCCATGGGACCTCTCGCCTCCATATATTATTAATATTTCCTGTTTGGTAGCCAACATTAGCGTCTCAACCCGGTACCGTCAAGCCCGGTGATGATGAACGACGGCATATAAACCGGAAACTCAGGGAATGACAAAAGGCATTGGCTCGTTATGATCATGGCATTGTTGATCGATTCATGATATGGCCGGGGCGAAAATCGAGAGCATCGTTCAAAGGTCGACGAAATCTTGACTTTTTTTAAGGCGCATATCAAAAAATTAACCACGGGATGAGGCATATGCCGGCATTTTTGTACCTGGCGCCCATGAGGGGCTTTACCACCGCATTATACAGAAACCTTTATATAAAGCATTTTGACGGGGTGAATGCCGCCATCGCCCCGTTTATCCCCACGTTGTCACAGAAGCAGATCAATACCGCCCATATTCGGGATATCCTGCCGGAAAACAATCACGGCATGCCGGTTATTCCGCAGATTCTCAGCAACGATCCGAAAGGGTTCATCGAACTGGCCGGTGTTTTTTTTGATTACGGCTACACGACCGTCAACTGGAACCTGGGATGCCCGTTTCCCATGGTCGCCAAGAAAAACCGGGGCTCCGGACTGCTGCCCCACCCCGAAAGAATTGATGCTTTTTTGGATAAAGTTCTTGCCGAAATGCGGGCCCGGCTCTCCATCAAACTGCGGCTGGGACGAGAAAAAACCAGTGAAATTTTGCAGTTAATCCCCATCTTGAACCGCTATCCGCTTTCGGAAATCATTATTCACCCGCGTACGGGCGTGCAGATGTACACCGGCGCTGCGGATCTGGATGCCTTTGCCGCCTGCCTGCCGCGGCTGAATGCGCCCGTGGTATACAACGGCGATATTTTTGACTTGCCATCCTTTTACCGATTGTGCGCCAGGTTTCCGGCCATTTCCCGCTGGATGATCGGCAGAGGGCCGTTGTGCAACCCGTTTTTGCCGGCGGTGCTTCAATCCGGGAATGAAGAAATCACCCGGCCGGTGGAACGATTTAAAAAATTTCATGATGATCTGTTTACCGCCTATCGCGAGGAATTCAGCGGCCCTGCGCATCTTGTAAACCGCATGAAAGGCTACTGGCAATATTTCGCCTTCTCATTCAGCAACGGCCACAAGCTGTTTAAACGGATCAAAATGCTAAGATCCGCTGAAAAATATATAGCCGAGACCGACCGGTTTTTCGAACAAGAAGCCATTTGGCAACCAAATCTTATATTCAAATAGCCCCTAATCCGGCAAAGCCGGATGCTGGGATGCTGGGATGCATGAAAGCCATCTTTCACCTTCGGCGAATACACACGCAAAAGCGTGCATGTTTCTGATAAAGTGTCTATTCGCCACTCATGACGTGCGTTAAATAGTGCCCTTTTACGATAAAATATCATGATATGAACCGATTGAATGACGTCGGTATATTTCAATCGTTCCACCACTCGATGGAAAAAGCAAAAAAGCAGCGCTCGATGCAGAAATCGCCTTGAAATGGGATGGGTTTAACGTTATGTAAAATACATTCGCATTCATCAATACCGAGAACACAGGAGCACCCATTAGCAAAATGAATCAAGATCTCAAAAGCAGTTCGTCAGTAGACAATACCAATAAAATGACCTGTGAAGACCTGAACCTGCAAATTCCATGTGAAATAGTCTCCCGCGTGCATCAATACGCCCAGGCCAATAAAACCAGCCTGACAAATGTCGTGATTGAAGCATTAGACGCATTTTTACGTATTAATAAAGATTGATGAACACTTAAGGGCAGCAGAAAGAATAATTTATCCCAACTTACTTGCCTCTGGGGCCGTCTTCTGCGTTGCGCCAACCGTTGAATATTCAATATGCACCGGCCGGCACGCCTTGAATGGGAGGCCATATCCGGCGCGATTTGGGATAATTTATTCTTTCCGTGGTCCTAAAAAGTCTTAATATCACGCTAATACACAATGATATAAAAGATAACCACTAAAAAATATTATGCTTTTTCTTGACCATCCTTGTGACTTCTCGTGAAAAAAGATGATTCGTCAAACCTCATTACCGCAATGCTGATGGTCTTTGCTGTAGGCAACCTTGCGTTCAACCAAAAAGCCGCCCCTGTTGCGGAAAGAAGTGAGCTTCATCCCACCTTTTCAAGCGCTTGGATTTCTTCCGCCGCCAAGACTCTGTTAATATCAAGGAGAATTTTGACGCCACTTTCCATTTTAGCCATTCCCAAAATGAAACTCGTATTTAAAGCCACGCCGAAGGTCGGCGCTTTTTCAATCTGTTCCGCGCGAATATTAAGCACCTCGGAAACCGAGTCCACCACATTGCCGATCTGAATCGTACCAGTTTCACTTTCAATCTCAACCACGATGATACAGGTTCGCTCCGTATAATCCATGGGCTCCATGCCGAATTTCAGTCTCAAATCAATGATGGGAATTACCCGGCCACGAAGATTAATAACGCCTTTGACAAATTTCGGCGTTTGAGGAACGCTGGTTATGGCCATCATTCCGATAATCTCTTTTATTTTAAGAATGCTGATGCCATACTCTTCACTTCCCAGGGAAAAAGAAAGATATTTTCCTTCCTTGTCAGCCATTGCCTTAATCGCCTTATCCATCGGTTCAATAAAATCGGCCATTTTTTAATGCCTCCTCGTGCGGTTGGTGTATATAAACCATAGGTCCTGCCCAACTGGTTCGTTCCATCTGCATCATTCCCCATTCCGGTTCAAATTTGTTTGTAATTATCAGAATATGTTTAAAAAGTCATCTAAATCCGATAGGCTTTTATTCTGCTTGCCATAAAAATGATATCTTTTGGTGCCGGTTTAAAAACTATGAATCCGGCCCGACATCAAGGCTGAAATGAACAAGCACTTTCTTGACACAACGTTACGCGTCCGGCATTATAAATAGCCGTATCAATCAGCGACGTTAGTAGAAATACGCAAATGCATGTGTTACTGGAAAAGGTCGTTGGCCACCAAACAGCCCAGCGGCCCAGCTTTCGGCTTCGCCGTATTAGGGCGCTTTTAATGACGGCATCAAAATAAATCATGAAAATAACCACCCTCATAAAAGAGTTTATCCATAAGGCAAAGCAAGAAGCCGCAAGAGACTATCAGCTTTCCATGGCGATGAAAAAAAGCACTGCACCATCGGCCGCTGAGAAAAAAGAGTACGCACGTAAAGGCTGGATAGGCATGGATCTTGACGGCACATTGGCGCGAACGGACCCGCTGTCGGGCATATCAAAAATTGGCGATCCCGTTCCAAAAATGGTCAATTTAGCCACCCGATTAATCAATGAAGGAAATCGAGTAAAGATTTTCACGGCTCGAGCATTCGATGCCGACCAGGTCGCCATGATTCATAACTGGCTTAAAGAAAACGGGCTTCCCGAACTCGAAGTAACCAATATCAAAGATTTTGAAATGATCCGCTTGTATGACGATCGTGCGATTCAAGTGATCACCAACACGGGAGAACTTGTCGAGCCGTCTTGAAGTCCCATAACAACGTCGGGATGTTGGCCCCGTTCGACATTCAAGGGGACAAGTTTTTTTAAAACCAATCCTCAGGGCGTATCACCGAATCAATATGGTACCGTTTTTTTAACTGGGTGTTAAGTCGTTTCGCTGCTTCGTGTGTCAGATTATTCCCGCATCTTACAAGATACCACGTTCTTTGTTTGGCATCCTTTAACACCACTATCCTGGCGTCCACACCCTTTTCGATTAGGTTCGTTTTCATTTCAAGAGCATTGGTCTCCACGAGAAAGGCCCCTGCTTGCACGACATGCGATTTGCCGCTGGTTTCAGCCAGCATTTTCTGAACGTCTTGCTTCGCGGATACAGCGGGATCAAACCCGGGGTTGAGCGCAAGCGTTTTTTCCAAATCTGCGCGGGCTTCTTCAAGCCGGTTCAAAGCGACCCGTGAAATCGCCCGGTTGAAATAGCTGACATAACTGTTCGGGGCCTCTTTAATTGCAATATCGTAATTAAAGACCGCTTTTTCGTACTCCCCTTTATAATGCCAAGCAGCGCCCAAGTTGCTGTAAAGCCCTTTTAAGGACGGATCAATGCGCAGCGCGGTGTTAAAATCTTGGATGGCATCGTCCATTTTTCTCACGCTCATTAAGGCCACCCCACGGTTCTTGTATGCCTTTGCATTATCAGGCGCGATGACGATCAACTCCGTAAAAAGATCAATCGCCTCCTGATAGTTTCCTTGTTTATAGTTGCTTACGGCCATGTCAAAAAGCGCTTTTGGATCCGTTTGTGAATATCCGTGCTCGCCGGTCAAAATACAAAAGAAAAAAATCACCACTATTTTTTGAAGGGAACACTTTAACCCAACCCTCATTGATCCCCTCTCAATCAGCGCCGCCGTGGTATGTTTTTTGCAGTTAATGTTTGAATTATTAACCATTTTGCCTTAAGGTGATGAACAGTTGGAATGTTTTCTATCAACAACTTTCCATCGTCTTTTTTTACTATCAAGAGGGGCCGAATGAAATACATTTATTACATAATAGGGATTCTCATTCTGATCACCATTGGCTTTTCCTTTCGGTTATCCGGCCTTAAGGTTGAAGTATCAGAGCCTGCGATCATCATCAATGACAGAATAATTTCGAAAAGTGAGCTCGGCGAACGCGCCAAATTTGGCTCTTACCATAGCCGGGGAAAAGGGTTTTTAAATTCTGTAATTACCCGGGAACTTCTCATTCAGGAGGCAATCAAGCAGGGGATTCATAAAGAAGAGGCCTTTCGAAAATCGGTTGAAACGTTTTACGAACAATCACTGATTAAAGTTCTTGTGGATCGGAAATATCAGTCCCTATCCCCCGCTGTAACCAAAGACATGATAGGCAAATTCAAAGAAATGCTATCTAAAACCATCCGGTACACCAAATTTGTATATGAAAATGAAGTTGATGTTCAAAACGGAAAGGTCAAATCGACTGAAACGCTTGAAAATGATTTTATTAATCTTTCCGAATCACTCAAGTTTTCTCTGTTTTTGCTAACCCCGGGTGCCAGTTCCAAACCCGAATTCTCTGAGGAAGGATATGTTGTCTACCGTCTTGACAATGTATCCGTCTCTTCCAAGGCGAACAACATACCGAATGACAGTCAGGTGCGTGCCTTCCTATCTGATCAGCGCAAAAGAGCCCAGTTTGATCTCTGGATGAACGAGACCAAAGAAAAAGCCGACATTCAAATTCTTACACATGAAAAAGTAAGTGAGGAGGGGCAAATATAATGGTCGCATACAAGCGCAGACATTTATTTATCAACAAAGAATTTCAAGGGAAATACATATTCAGTGCCTTTATCTGCGTTGCCGCCGGCAGTGTGCTATTTGCCCTGATATTCAGTTTTTTTTCTTCCAACACGCTCTCGATTGTCTACGACAACTATCACCTGAAACTCGGCACCACACCGGGCTTGTTGTTAAACAAAATTCTCGGTGCGCAATGGCTGTTTATTGTCCTTGGCGGCATTGCGGTTGCCATTATGACCCTATTTCTTACCCATCGGGTTGCCGGGCCGTTTTTCAGGTTTGAAAAAACGCTGGATTTAATGACGACCAAGGACCTCTCGGGTCGCATCTTCCTTCGTAAAAATGACGAAGGGAAAAATCTCGGTGAAAAAATAAATGCGTTTAATAAGATGCTTTCCCATAGTCTGCTCCAAATGCGCCAGTCCGCAGTAAGTATCAAACAATGCTGTGATTCCGACCAGGCTACCGATAGCAGCCGAACTCAACAGGATCTGTTGCAAGCGAAATTAGAGACAATCCGCCAACAGAACCAACTGATGATGGAAATACTGAATGGGTTCAAACTGACGATTGAATAATTCCGTATGCAGCTTAAGAAAATACAACTATTATTTGTCGCGGTTGCATCGCTTATCTTTTTTCCGGGACAGGCTTCAGGGCTTGAAATGGAGACCCGATATGCGACGGTTATCTATGATACCGTGGAAACCCTCAGAAAATTTGACAACAACTTATATATGGGAAATTTAAAATACCTGCTTCAGGGGAAAAAAAGTGAGACCATTCAGGATGAAGTTTGCAATAAAATCGATTTGATTATTGAAAAGGTGGAAACGATACTGGATATGTACCCCGCCAAAATAAAAGTTATCATTGTGGTTTATTCATCAACAGAAGGGGTACAAAAGGATTTTCAACGAATTTATAATAAAAAAACTGATTATATCGCTTTTTACTCGCCGATAGAGAACACCGTTTTCTATTCGGCAAAACATGCCAGTCTCAGGGTGGTATCCCATGAAATAGCACACATGGTGGTGGAAAACTATTTTGCCGTATCCCCACCCCCGAAAATTCATGAAGTGCTCGCGCAATACGCCGAAATGCATATTACGGATTGACGGGTTTTAACGCTTTCAATCGCCGCTTGGCCGTTTGATTGTCGGGATCAATAAAAACGGCCTGCTGATATTCTTCCTGCGCTCTATAGGTAATTCCCATATTCTGATATAAATCGCCCAGCGAAATTCTTATCCCCGCGTCACGCGGTAGAACTTCGGAAGCCCTTTTCATCACCTTCAATGCGTCTTTATCGTTGCCCCTCTTCTTAAAGAAGTCATAAACCCTGTAAAATTCCCATCGACTGATTGTTTCCTGCTTTTCGATAAAGGATAACGCCGCCAGATATTGGTTTTCCGCTTCTTGTCGCTTTCCGGAACCATATAGGAAATCAGCATATGCCATCACCGCCCCGGGGATTTTTGGAACGGCTTCCAGCATATCCTCGTCACTTACATTGTAAATGGCCATGGTCGTAAGCGCACTGTCGATCTTTCTCTTTTCGATTTCAACCGCTCGCTTAACATAAGCCAGCCCGAGTGCTGTCTTGTTGTTGGCAAGAAGCCAGGCGCCATATTCCAGCGCATTGTCGGCATTGCTGATATCCCTAACCACACTTGCAAAAAGAAGTTTTTCAGCAAGATCACGCGCTCCTTTTTTGGCAAAAATATCACCCAATCTCTTCAGGTAACCACTATTGGCGGGATTGAGGCGAATCGCTTTTTTGAAATCCCGCATCGCCGAAATCTCATCATTTAAAAACAGAGAGGCATTGGCGCTTGCAAAGGAATAGACACTATTTAAGGGATTAAAAATGGATGCATATTCGACGATCCGCTTGATTTTTTGCAGATCCTCTTTCTGGGTTTTTGCGCCTGCGCGATAATGGCTGATATGTGAAAAATAAAAGTTTCCGGTCAACACAGCCATATGGTAAACCGTTACGGCAACCATCATGACGCAGATCACGATAACGGATGCGATTTTTACCCTTTGTGACCGAACAGGCTCTAAGCGAGAGGACCTTGCGCCATCCCGCATCGTTGTATTGGAAGCCGATACGGCAAGCCCCGCCAAAAAGAAAAACCATAACCCGTTGGCGCCCACATAAAAATTGAAATCCGTGAGCGCGTGAATAAGCAAGGCAATAACACCCGTCATACTTCCCATGGAAATATATAGGGAATAGGCGTCACCTCGCGTCAGAAACGTCCGGTAAGTTTTTACAAAAAAAACGATGATAAAAGCCGCTGCAAGAACAAAACCGATACCCCCTCCCTCTGCGGCCAGCTCCAGATAATCATTATGCGCATGATCAACCGTAAGATTTCCGAAACCACTTTGATAGGAAGGGTATATATCACCATATGTTCCCATCCCCGTTCCGGTAACAGGAAAATCTTTGACTATCTTAACCGTATCTTTCCAAAAATCCAGTCGCGCCTCATAGATAGTGCCATCCACCTTTTTGAGACTCGCAAATCGCTCAAAAATTTTGCCCCAGCCGAACCATCCCACGGACAACGCAGTCAACACAATGATAGCGGTGATCAGAATCGTATTCGATCGGCTTATCTTTCTTTTTAAAAGAAGATAAGTGAAAAAAACGAGGGAAAGGCACAAACTGAGCATGCCGCCCCTGGAAAGACTGACGAAGACGGAGGTCGCGATTAAAAGGGCGGCCATGCCGATTAAAATATGAATATTGGCCTTCTCCTGGCTTAGAATTTCAACGACCCCCTTTAGAAGGGAGGTACTTCTCGCTCTGGGTCTGTGAAAAAAAAACAGGGCCAGTACAACCGGGAAAATCATCTCCATCAGTCCGGCATAGTGGTTATGGCAGATATAGGGTCCGACAATCAAAGAATTTTTGGGGACATGCCGAAACCAAAGCGCCATATCATCCGTCAGATAGAATTGAAGAATGGATGAGAAGGATAGCAGGGCGCCGAAAATCGTTACGGCGACCACCGTTTTCTTGATCCGATCATGGCGCCTTAAGAGCTGAATGGTCAGCACATAAAACGCAGCATAGGTCGCCCATCTGAAAAATTCCTTCAGGGTATTCGCGGGATGAATGGAAAACGTCATCCAAGCATCCGGGGCCGATAACGCGATGGCTGCTGAATGCAGGTTGTAGGCGGCAGGTGAAAAGAATTTGACCACTGCGGGAGGCAGCGGAATGATCTGTATGATGATATAGACTAAAAAAAGAAGAAGCGGGATAATTCCCGGAACAGCAAGAAGCGTTTCCTGATTTTTCGCCCCCGTTATCAGCAACATTGCCAGCGCGAAGAAAGTAAGAATTTCCATTACGGCATATGACCACGGCTCCACGGTGCCAAATGCCAAGGGCGAAAAAATGATCAGGAAAATAAATAGTCTATTCTTCGTCATCTTTGGGTTTGGAAGAAGAGGAGTAATAGTAATCGCCATACCCATAATAATATCCGCTTTTTTTGGCATCAAATCGGTTTAGGATCATACCAATTAAGGGAACGGATATTTCCTTGAAGAGTTTTAAGCCCTTGCTTATCATTTCATAGGTGGTTGATCCGGCCCAGGATACAATCACCACGCCCTGAACATTTTTACTGATGATAAGTGGATCACTGACATTTAATGCCGGGGGCGAGTCAACAAGAATCATGTCATAGACATCAGAAAGTTTTGCGATTAATTTCCCCATCCTATCAGAGCTCAAGAGCTCCGATGGGTTGGGCGGCACGGGTCCTGCCGTTATTACATGCAAATTTTCAACCGGACCGTTTTCAATAATATTTTTGGTCTCAATACCCGCCAGAAAAGAGCTAAGACCCGTAGTATTATTCAGCTTGAAATTTTGGTGCTGCACCGGCCGCCGCATGTCTGCATCAATTAAAAGGGTCTTTTTCCCGGCCCTTGCAATCGTCGCAGCCAGACAGGCGCATATGGATGATTTACCCTCGCCAGGCGACATGCTGGTAACGACCAATGAGCCGGGTGGTTTGTCTGCGGAAGAGAGAAAAATAGACGTTCTAAGGCTCTTGAAGCCTTCAGAAACGATGGGCGTGGACTCCGCCAAAATACTATTGACAATGGTTTCGTCCATCCCCTTAAACAAGGATATGGCCCCGATGACGGGAATATCGAATTTTTCTTCGATATCTTCCGGGCTTTTAACGGTATTATCGAGATATTCAAGAAAAAAAGCCAGGCCAACGCCGCCGAAAAGCCCCAGTATAGTTGCCAGCAGGATGTTCCTTTTCTTGTTCGGTTTGGCGGGGATTTTCGGCAACGCCGCCTCTTCAATCACCCAAACATTCACGGTCTGATTTTCTTCCGTGATATCTCTTTCCTTTAATTTCCTCATTAACGCGTCATAAAGGCTTCTATTGGTCTCCACCTCTCTTTTGAGTATTCCCAGTTGAATATATTTTTCATTCAAATTGGCGGCTTCAAACTTGGTCTGCTCAAGCAGTGCCTGTAAATCCCCCACGTTGGATTTAGCCAGCTGGTATCTGTTTTTAATGGTCTGAACGGCCTTTTGCATCTCCGCATGTTTTTTGCTTCTCAATCCCTTCAGCTCATCCATGGCCGAAATCAAGATGGGGTGTTTGCGACCATATTTTTTTAAAAGGTCGGAGATATTTTGTTCCGCTTTCAAAATCTGTTTGTTGATGGCATCCACCGCCTCATTTTCAGCAATGACGGGAATGGCTTCGAGAGCGCCGGAACCCGTGCTTAATATCTGATCATAGACCGCCTTTAACTCTTTTTGTTCGGTCTCGGCGTTCGTCAATCGCCTGCTCAGCTCGGAAAGCCGCTCGGGTATCAGCGCTATTTTATCTTCAACAGTAACAATATCCTGGCTTCTCAGATAGGCCTGAAGAACCTTTTCAGATTTCTCCAGTTTCTCCCGCTGCGTTTCCGCCTTTTTGGTCATCCACTTGATGCTGTAATTTGAAACCTCCATCCGCATATCCAACAGATTATTGATATACGCCTGGGCGACGGAATTGGCTACTTTCACGGCAAGCGCCGGATTTTCAGACATGTAACTAATTTCAACAACTCTCGAATTGGCGACCGGAGACACGCTGATACCGGCTTGAACGGATCGGGCAATCTCTTCGGTTTTGCTCAACGGGGCATCCGTCTCCTGATCCAAATCCGCCTCAGCGGTTGATAACAGCTTTTGAATGCCGACGATTTCTTTAAATGCGGAATACTGGGTATTAAACCACCCCGCGATGAGTGCGATAATGCTTTTTCCCCCACGCCCTTCTTTGAAAAAAGCGTGATACACCTTATCCGGATCGAGAATACCGACAACCTTTTCAGCCACGGCCATGCTGGTGATGACCTGATACTGAGTTTCCAGGAATTCCGGATCGTAAGGCAGGTAACTGTAATTTCCGGCCAAAGGGCTTGAAACATCCCGCTCCATCATGACCTTTGTCGTTGCCTGGTAGATGGGCGTCGCGGTGAATGTCGCAATGACCACCGCGAGAAAGGTGATGATAAAGAAGGTTAAAACGGTGGTTTTCCGCCTATTTACGATTCGCAGATAATCTCTGAGGTGTATTTCTTTTTCTTCCATAGGTCAGAAAAAACTCTCCGGAACGATAATCACATCATCTGGGAAAACGGGCATATCCATTTTAACATTTTCAAGAACCTGCTTTTGCCCGGCAACGATTCTGATTACCCTCACTTTGTTTTTGGCTGCGATTTTCGAAAAACCCCCGGCCGTTGTAATCCCTTTGATAATCGTGAGATCCGCCTCTATTTTGTAAGATCCGGGCTTATTAACTTCTCCGGAAACGTAGTAGATATCGGCTTTTGAAATATAGACGCTGTCGCCATCCCGAATCGGAAGATTTAAGGATGTATCCCCCTTTTTAACCAGAAGATCCAGGTCGATGACAATCTTATCGGCCTCATTGGTTTCAGCTATTTTTCGCTTAATCGTCGCGGTGCTTCCCGCATCCGGCGTCAAGCCCCCCGCAGTGGATATAAATTCAAGAAGTGTTGTTTTCCCCCGAAGCTCATAAAGCCCGGGCGTTTTAATCTGCCCGAGAATAATCGCTTTTTTACTTCTGTATTCTTTAATGAAAACATCCACCTGGGGATTTACGAGATACCCGTCCGCCAGCAGTTTCTCTATTTTGGCGGAAACTTGAGAAACCGTAAGATTCTCCACATTCACCTCGCCAATCAGCGGCACCCGAATCGTGTTGTCGGCACTCACTCTGACTGTGGTGGAAAGATCCTGGTTTTCATAAACATTAATATCAAGCACATCGCCATCACCCACGGTGTATTCCGCGGCGATCGCAAAAGCCGACCCCATCATTAGGATTAAAACAAAAAGGCATGCTTTTTTCATAATCATCAAATGAAAATATCCACTCTAAAAAAGATGGTATTGGTTGTGTAATCAAACAGGCTGAAATTTGAATCCCTGATTGCAAAAATATAAGCGAAATCAACTACCAGCCAGTCCCGCATTTTATATCTTAACGCAGGCGCGATGCTGAAAATATCGTCTACTCGGTCGTCGGTTACCCGGTTATAGGTAATCAGCCCGTCATATTCATCCATTGTAAATGAACACTGTAATGTCCCGGACCACTTCTCAGTGAACCGCTGAAGCCAGGCGGCGGTGATTCCGGTTGTCAAAACGGCCGAGGAATCGATCAGGGACGATTCATTAAACCGCCGGAAACCGACCAATTTCAAAGCCCGCTTGGGTGTAAAATTATGCTGTGTTTGTATTTCAAGCGAAAAGTCGTCATCATCAAACGCGCTTCCCTTGTCAAAATCTTTCTCTATATATCCAAGTTTTATGCGCCCGTTGGTCTTGGCTGTCATATTCCAATCAAGCCCGCCATAATATCTATGCTCCGAACTGTCTGAATCCGTATATTCATCATACCGAATATCTGCAAATTCATATTCAACAAAAACAGAAGTTTTAGGCTTCACTTTGTAAAAGGCATAAAACGCATAAGAGTTGTCGTTCCTGTTTCTGTATTCATTCACATCATCGTCATAATTAAGATCGTAATTTGAATAATCGAACCTAAACTTGAATCGCTCCGGCGTTTCATACACCAGCAACAAATCGAATAAATTGTCTTTGTACTTATCAATTCGCTCAGATATGCCGTTATCGTTAGGCTCATGGTTACTTTGGTACTGATCCACCACGTCAATAGAGAGTCCCATATTTAAATTATATTGCAACATGCCTTCGACCTGATGGTTAATGGCATCATGTTGTGAATTATCCGCATAATAGACAAATTCCGGCGCATAGAATAGATAGCTTTGGAATTTTCGAGCCGCTTCGGGTTTCATGCGGCTCACTTTAAGTCCGCCGGGGCTTGTTGTGGTGGTGCCAATTTCCAAAAGTTTTTCTCTGTTCGCCGGAAGCGCAAGCCATATACCGGGAGATATCGTCGTGATAAAATCTTCTTCCTCTTTTGAATTGGTATAATATAGGTTATCCGTCCAGCGTTCTTCAAAAAGTAAGAAAGGGTGGTAATACCCTCCTTTTTTCCCGAAAACATCAGCCTCTATTTGACCCTGGCCGGGAATAATCTTTTCTTCAGTTTGCCCTACCGGGATGGGCGAGAAACTCTCCGGCTGATTCTGCTGCCCCACGGGCGCATCGGCAGCCATCGCATCATGACACACGAATAGACACCATAGCAGGCAGGAGAGCAAAAGCGGAATTCTCTTTATCAAAATCAGCTCCTTTCGTCAGAAATTGGCAATGCAGCGGAATAATGGCCGTTTATAGATTTTAACTTGCTGGTTTGTCAACAAAAAAACCCCTATGAAAATTTTTTCGGTAGGGGTTTCTGAACTACTCAGGCACTGCTTCAAAAAAGGTCAGGGACTGGGGCTTGAGTTCGATGCAAAGTTCTTATCGCCATTATCGTCAATCGGAATCTCTTTAAGATCATTGTCAGCCAGCGTATAGGCCAGTCCGTCTTCACCCTTAAGGCATTGCGACTGCGCGATTTCATCAATGTCATACACGGGCTGATTTAGAGGCGTCATCGCATCTTTAGCCGCCTTGGCGATGATCGCTTTCATCACCCCCGCCTCTGTTGCACACATGCAAAGCTGATCGATTTCCAGATCCCCGCCCACCGCATAAATATTTTTCAGCACCAGGTACGGATTATACTCAAGCTCAATCGCTATTTTTAAACACTCACAAACGCGCTCGCCCTTTTCCGCCATCAGTGCCATCGCAATAGCCTCAGCCAGCACCACTTCCTCGGGCGCAGCGTACGCCAACCCGGCGGGCTTCGCCTGGTTAACCGGCGCCACCTTGCCCTTTTCAAGAGCGGCTCTATAAACAGCGCGCCAGTCCATTGGACCGATAGCCTCTTCTGCCGAAAGAATAGAAGAAAATATCGCAACCATCGTAAGCGTCACAATACCCCATGTTAAATTTTTCATTTTTCCCTCATTTGTTCGTTTTCGAATTTATAATACCCTTCAATATTCTTCTGTTTGCTTACATTGATTCAAAGCAATACTCATGCCATTAAAACAGCATGACTAAAAAATAATTTTGGATGCTGAATTTTGAATCCAGCAATTCGGATTTTTTATAAAACGGGCAAAATATATATCAATTCAAAATAAAGAACTTGATTTCACCTCACCGTAACCGCATTCCTTTGTATCTTCATACCGGATATTGCTCAGCCTGCTTTCGGTAAAGCGCGGCGTATCGACCATTCAACGCCATCAGCTCCGCATGGGTTCCCCGTTCCGCAATCCGGCCATCATGCAAAAGCATTATTTTATCCGCCAGTTTTACAGTCGAAAACCGATGGCTGATAATCAGGGCAGCTTTGTTTTCAACCAGTTCCTTGAATTTTTCAAAAATCCGGGATTCGGCATTAATATCAAGGGCGCTGGCAGGCTCGTCCAAAATGACAAGGTCTGCATCTCGAAAAAAAGCCCTTGCCATCGCAACCATCTGCCACTGCCCCACACTTAGCTCTTCCCCTCCTTTAAACCATCGCCCCAGGGTGGTATCAAGCCCTGAATGCAGTCGATCCACATAGTCACCGATGCCCGCCTTTTCTGCCGCCGCTTTTACGCTCTCATCCATGCTATCCTTATCAATATCTCCCAACCGGATGTTATCCCGAACCGATAGGTAATACCGGATATAATCCTGAAATACGACCGAGATTCTTTTTCTATATTCTGCGGCGCGAAAATGTCGAATATCCACCCCGTCCAAATTTATGCTACCCAGCTCGGGGTCATAGAGTCTGCAAAGAAGCTTTACCATTGTGCTTTTTCCCGCCCCGTTTTCCCCCACTAGCGCGACGACCTCGCCCGGCTTTATGTCAAAATTCAAATTTTCTATTACATTTTTTCCACAATTTTGATACCCAAAGGTTATGTTCGATATCGCAAATCCGGTTTTTATCACATTCGGTACAGGCTCCGGTTTTTCAGGATCTTGAATATCCGGTTGAACATCCATGAATTCATAAAAATTGGAGAGAAACAGATTATCTTCATAGAGCGCGGCCACGGCGTCCAACAATGAGCCCATGTAGGCAAGCCCTCGTTGAAATGCTTGAAAATACATCACCATATCACCAATAGAGATCCGCCCGTGAACAGTTTCCGATGCGATGTAAATAAAGGAGCCAAACACAGCAATCGTTACACTCGACTGGGCGACCAAATCCCCGAATGCCCGGCGCTTTTCGAACCATAATTTTTCGTGCCTTAACGTGTTGCGTATACGATTAAAACACCCAATAAAATAGTCGCCAAGGCCAAAGAGTCTAATTTCTCTGGCATGCCCTCCATCCGTCATAAGCCAATTGAAATAATAGCTTCTTCTTTCGTCCTCGGTTCGCTTTTTCTGCCAATGATAAATGCGATCCGAATAGGTCAGGCGCATCATCACCCCGGGAATGACCGCCGCCAGCATCACCAGAGGCAGCAAGGGGTTAAACATGACAAGGAGCCATAACATCGCAGTAAGCGAGGCGGCGCTCTGACCGGCTTGCACTAAGCCGTTGACAATACTGGTAGGGCGGTACGGTCCATCCCGTTGTGCCTGATGAAGCGTATCGCGGTGCCCGGGGGATTCATAATAAGCAAGATCCACAGCCACCGACTTTTCATGAAGCACGGAATACATATAGTCGGTAACCGTCAGAGCTTGTGCTTTTTTCACATAATCGGCAAAAAATCGACTGCCTGCCGTTATTAACCCCACGCCGCCGGCGAGGCAAATGTATGAAACAACCTCCGAAAACCCGTTACTCGCCGCTGCCATTTGATTCGATACCGGAAAAATCATGCCGGAAACCGCGTCAATAATCAACTTGACAAGATAAAGGGACAACAGGGGCAAAGCACCTTGAATCACGATCAAGGCACCGGAAGCAACCGTCCATCCGGGACTGGCCCGCCATACAAATCTAAGGGCCCGGTCTATACGCAGGGCATTTTTGAGTTTAACCGATAGGGGGGTGGTATTCAGTGGCATAACATGGGTTATATGATATGAAAGGCTCACAACGCGTTAATTAAAGCGATAGTGAGCCTCATGTATTCCCTATAAATCATCAGGAAGGCGATAACCGAAATTCAGGCTCATCAGCAAATGATATCCCCCAACCTTTAAGGCTATAATAACAAATCACTAGCCAACCAATAAAGATCGATCTTGCACTTTCTTGTTTGACTTTTTATTAGCAATATATGCCCCAAGGCCAATAAGTCCAAATCCCATCAGCGCCATAGTTGCGGGTTCGGGCACTACTTGAAAAATTAAATCTTGCTTTCCATCAAAGCTGGCTATTTGAAATTGGTCACCATTAAATGCGTTTAAATCCGATGAGGCTAAGCCGGTAATGTATTGCGCGTATGCATTTACAATATCTGAATTTGTAAATGAAGTGTTGAGGACGAATCGATCATAATCGGTCACCCCATTGTACCCATCAGGAGCCGCCATGTCATAAATCGTTTCCCAAATAGCAAGTTGTAACGCCGCATTCTCGGCCGCGGTATTATCGGCGCGCCAATAAGTATAAAGCAGCCAAGCTGCTTTATTTCCATTATTTAATGTGCCGACATTCAAAATGGAGGCATCGCCGTCACCAACCAATTCAGTCAAGTCGACACAAAAACCATATGTTCCAAAGAGCGGTTGATTTTCGCTCGAATCCTTGTAAAAGGACAGGTAAAAAGAACCAGCATAGCGACTGTCACTTGATTCTGATCGCCAATCACTACCGGTATATGTGTCCGTAGAAAAAACTCCATCATAATTGAAATCAAATTGAAAGTAGACAGCTAAATACCCATAAGACTTCGGCTTGTTATCGGGTGTGACATCAATGTATTCCGCTGATACACCCGAGACGAATGACATTGATAGCAATATGGCCCAACCAATAACGAATCTTACCATTTCTCCCCCTTTTTGATTTTCTCCGGGGTTGTCCCGGCCAAAATGGCCATGA
This sequence comes from Desulfobacterales bacterium, assembly GCA_034003325.1. Classification (NCBI taxonomy): domain Bacteria; kingdom Pseudomonadati; phylum Thermodesulfobacteriota; class Desulfobacteria; order Desulfobacterales; species Desulfobacterales bacterium. The sequence continues at coordinate 165,414 of JAVEYW010000006.1, read as the reverse complement.
ATTTTTAAAAAAATCCTCATACGGAAAAGCCGGAAGCTGAGCGGCTGGACTCCTTTGCAACCAACAACTTTCTCCAATGATGGCGCTTTCGTGCATGTTTCTTATAGAGGCCCTAACCTATATGCCGATAGAGTTTAAGGTTGTTGAGGCCCTCCTGGATACCCTGGAGGTGGGGGAGGTTCCTCTGAAAAAGAAAGGACCGTTTCCGATACCGCTGCCGCAGCTATTAACGTTAGTTTCGGTTTTTCCCATTTTTTGTCGCGATTTTCGTTTTCCATTAGTTGACTCCCTATTTTTTCACTACAAATTATAGCAATAATTATGCCAAATGGCCTTTCTGCCAGTCGGAAAGTATCCTCTCTGATCAGAAAACATATCTGCCTAATAAAACACGAAATTTATAAAATCAACCCAAATCGCACTGACAACCCGGCGCATTAATTACCCCCAACCCCTCTTGTCATTCAACAGGAATTAGGAAATAAATTACATATGCTTCGCGCCCTCACAGCTCAATAGTATTTTCTTTTCAATAGCTTGCCGAATATGGCGGTAAGGTTGAACCTGGAAAGAAATGTAACATATCTCTTAATTTTTATATAATTAATACCATAACATATTCCGTTTCGGGAATTAATCTCAGAAATAAAACCAAGGATATTATCATAAGGTTGCGGGTTATCCTCATGAAAACAATGGTCACCCTTTGTCACGAACCGATCTTGAGAAAGGCGCATAATTCTGTGCACCACTAATTTTTCGGTAACCGAGTCTATAAAGGCCGCCATATCACCGGGCGCGGGTAACACATCGCCATAGGGAGTCACCCGGATCACATCTCCGTCTTTAATAAACGGAAACATGCTGTCCCCTCTGGCCGTAAACCGGATCATTCGTCCCTGTTCAGTAAAAGCCTTGACCAAGATCCCCAACGCCTTGCCAGATAAGCCAAGGCTGTCCAAGCGTTTAATTACTGGCTGCATTTCCTGGAAATTAGGCCCGTTATCAGAAACATGCACGCCTTTACGTGTATGTTCGCCGAAGGTGAAAATGACTTTTATGCATCCCAGCATCCCAGCATCCGGCTTTGCCGGATTAGGGTTCAAGGACCAGCCCTTTTCCGATAAGTTCGCCCACTAGGGCCACTACATCCACTTCAATTTCGACAAAAGCGGCATTGTACTCGGCCGAAAGCACCTTTATCACTTCAAATAGAGTGGTATGCCCATCCAATTTTTCCCAAACCGCAATGCCCGTCGCGCTCAACGCGTACATCTCGGCATCAAGATCACCCAAACCAGATTTTAGTGGAACAATTACCAACTCTCCCTCTATTTCCCTGGCGACCACATCGGCTGAAACCCGGTAACAATTATTTAAATCAACTGACATTCAATTTCCTTTTCCTTAACCGCGATTGATGCGAAATTGCGCGAATTCATCATAGTTGTTCATTCTCGGCTATTCGCGCAATCTGTGGTTAACTTGTTTTTTATCTTTCCGCATATATCACCTGACAAATCAAATTGCACCCGGAAGCACTTAACCTGCCGCACCAGCGCCGCAAGAATATCAAAGGTTTTTTCCCACCCGTCCGGCGTTAAAAAAGGGTGCACCAGCGCCCGTAAAAGCTGGTGGGATACCCCTCTTCTTTCTATTAGATCTTCAATATGATTCCCCGCAAACTGTTCCAGAAAAAGGACCGCTTTCAACGGCACGGAGCCGGCAGAAGTATCCGGGACCGTGCCATGGCACCAGTTGCCATGTATCCAAAAATCAGTCCCCCTTGCCGTTACAAACATCCTGTCGTCGCAAAGAATTCTAAACCCATGCCGCTTCAACATTCTGGAAAGGGTACTTTTTCCAACCCCGGATGGCCCCGTGAGCAAAATCCCCTTGCCGTTCATATCAAACCCGTTGGAATGAATCATCAAGCCGTTTCTATCACAAAGCAATTTTGAAAAAAGAACTTGGTCACTATTAAACAACGTCAACGCATTGAAAAGGCCATTTCTATATTTTTCTTCCCCTATATCAACCGCATAAATATCAACGACCTTGTGGTCAGCGCTAAACACCCCAACCGCCGAATGGCCGGGATCCGCCGGGAAAAGAGATCTAAATTGGTATATCCAGTATTCATCAGTTTTAAAAATCCGCCATCTATCTTTATGATAAATTTCTTGATTCGCCATCTCATCTGCTCTTGGGGTATTCGGTGAGTGAAAATAATGAGAGATCAAAACATTATCCGCGCCGGGCCCCTCCACTTCAAACTGCCTGAACTTGGGATGAAAGGTATTCTCGGTAATGTGCCGCTCGGACCTAACCTCTATGGTTATACCTGCGACCTGATAAAATTTTGAATACATGAATTCCCTATCAAAAGAGTTTTAACCCCGAATAAAATAAGCGCTAACAAGAGTGCTCAGCAAAAAATACCAACTACCCAAATTGTAATTCAGCGCCAACTTTGTAATTCGAATAACGTTTTTGAAAAGCCCCTATCACGGTTGCCTTCCAGCCTAACCCGGCAAAGCCGGAAGGTGGGCGGCTGGGATGCTGGGATGCTTGGCAGCTAACAACCCTCTCCAATGATACACGCTTTTTCGTGTATGTTCCTGATAACGAGTCTAAACAATTGCCTTATTGATATCACGCAACCGAAAATACAGGCCCTGTCGTGGCAAAGCATGGCACAGCAAATATAATTATCTTTTGTTTCATTGCCCTACCTGCCTGAGCCCATGAGCACGACCCTTACTGTAAGCAACAAGAGTCTAAGATCGTTAAAAAGCGACCAAGTATCGATATATTGCAGATCAAGCCGCATCCACTCATCGAAACGCATATCATTCCGCTGAGGGGCGATTTGCCAATAGCATGTCAAACCGGGCTTCATGGAAAGTCGCCGTCTTTGCCATATAGAATATTCAGTTACTTCTGAAGGGATAGGCGGCCTGGGTCCCACAAGGCTCATTTCGCCTTTTATCACATTGATCAGTTGCGGTAATTCATCAAGACTCGTTTTACGTAAGAAGGTACCGACCCAGGGAATAATTCGCGGATCATCTTTTATTTTAAACGCGGGGCCGTCAGCCTCGTTCATCAGCGTCAGCTCCTGTTTGAGCGCGTCTGCATCATTCACCATCGTTCTGAATTTATACAATATGAATTTTCGACCGTTAAGGCCCAATCTCTCCTGTCTGAAAAATACGGGCCCCTTAGACACCAGTTTAATCGCTAATCCAACAAGGACAAAAAGAGGCAGGCAAAGCACCATCATAATTAAGGCGACCACATGATCCCCAACTGCCTTGATGAAGAGTTTGGCCTCATTGGGCGGGGTGGTCTGAAGCGCCAAGGTATGAAGCCCCAGAAAATCCTCGATCCTGATATTGGCGATTCCAGGCCGATACATCAACTTATCGAGCTGCCAATCGGGAATAATTCTGACCTTTACCCCCATGCTCTCAGCCATCGAAAGATATTCGGCTGCATTTTCAATCAGCTTTAACGGCATCGCAAACAGCAATTCATCAACGACATTATCTTTCAAATAGGCCTCAAGCCCCGCCATGCAGCCGATTACCTGATGTCCATTAACAACCGGTTTGCCAATTGTGGCTTCATCCAGGTCAAAACACCCGAGCACCTTGTAGCCCGACCCCCGGTTATTCTCGATGCTTTTAACCGCATCGACAGCGCGTTCCCGGCTGCCGATAATCAGCACATTTCTCGTGTTGATTCCGCGGGCTCTCAACCGTTTCAAACCGATGTAAATAATATATTTTGATGCCGTCAGAAGTAAAATGTTCAGAAAAATAAAAATTCCGACCAACATACGGCTGATACCTTGAATATGAAACACATAGAGCGATATCGACAGTATCACCACACCTAATAAGACGGACTTTGTGATTCTGACGAAAAATTGCCAAAACTGTGATTCGCGATAGGAAATATACATGCCCATCCAGGCAAAAGAAATGTACCAAACAATGATGATCAGCAGCAGCACGATATAATAATTGGGATTACTTGAAAGGCCCCGAAGCGACGTGGGAAGGAAAAAATTCTTAATATGATAGGCCGCGATAAACGAAAGGGCAGTAATCACCAAATCCAGTGTTTTCTGTACCCGTGTTGTCAATTCGCCACGTCCTCTAAGCATTTTGAACCCCTGATTTTATTTTCAAACACTGCCAGATTAGCCGAAAGGGCCGCAGCAGATACCTAAGGAACAAGAAATGCGCCGGCAAGGAAAAAGATTCCCACTCCTTTTTGGTCGGCGAAAAAAGGAGTCGCAATAAATATCTCCATTGATCCGTCCAAGAATCCCTAACGCTAAGGTGAAAATGGGAAAACCGTCTCTTCCCTTCGCCGGCTTGCGCACCCGCTTCTTTCTGAAACATTCGCGACACAACCGTTTGAGCGAGACGGGAAAGATCATGCTTCGCTTTTATTCTATTTTGAATCATCTCGGGAATAGAACTGCCCAAAAGCACCCAAGAGAGATAAACCCCCAAATCCAGAATCTTTCTGCAGCGCCAATCTCCGGCCAGATCGTCAACAAGACGCCAATTCAACCGGTCACTTTTGCGAATCAATTCCGCGACACAGCAAACCAGCTCCAAGAACGCCCATTCGTGCTTTGCGCCATGAATGCATAGATATAACAATAAATATTCGTCTGACAGACTGAGAATTTTTTTCTTGTGAAAAAGAGAAATTCTCAGGCTGCCCGATAAGCTCTCCATGATCAGGGGTTTTGAGAGATAATTCCCGGATAGTTCCCAATGCAATTCAACAATAACGCCCGATGCATTGCTGCGAAACGACACATTATCTTCATCCTTAATGTACCGTGTCATCAACGAATCGCTGATTGCCAATTCTGCAGCAAATCCGTTTTGTAGCAGTAAGTTCCAGGCCAGTTTAGCATGGCTTCTGCTCACCAGAATATCCAAATCCGCAAAAAAACGCCGTCCGATGTCACCATATACCTTGTCCGCAAGCACAGGCCCTTTGAAAGGAACCGCACAAATTTTGTTTTCTTCAAATAACCGTAACAACTTTATAAGAAAAAACGATAAAAACATACTATGTTTAACGTTGTCGCTATAAACCACTTTGAGTTTATTAAAAATGTAAGCCGGCGCGCTATCCGCTAACATCTTATTGATATTTTCATACATCAGCGGAAAAATTCTCTGCCGCATGGCCATGTCGTAAACCAAATCCCATTGCAGGGAAGGGGAAACAGCCCTCCTTATTTGCGCACATCTGACCTCTCCCGGTTCAACGCATGCGCACAACCGCACAAAATCAATTTCAGGGCCATAGGTATTGATAGCGCTCGTTCCTATTCGGCGAATAACTATTGGCTTTGAACCGCGAAGGAAGCGAATTTTCGCAAACACAAGGTATTTTTAACGTGTTTGAATGATTACGAAGCGGCAGAAGTTTTCTTTTTTCTTGCCAGCGCTTTCATCAGCATCCAAATAAAGGCGGGATTGGTTTTTGCGTATCTTTTCCACATACGCCGGGGTTCTTGATAAATTCGATACAACCATTCAAGACCACTGTGTTGCATCCAGCCAGGGGCTCGTTTGGTTTTGCCGGCAATCACATCAAAACTCCCCCCGACTCCCATACAAAAAGGAACCCCCATTTCAGGTATCCATCTATTTAAAAATTGTTCTTTTTTGGGCGACGAAAAACCGACAAACAGCATGTCCGCGCCACTATTTTTTATTTCTTTCGCTATATCTGACTCCTCATGTTCCGAATAATACCCATTTCGGAACCCCGCTACTTGAAGTGTGGGATACTGTTTTTGAAAAGCGCTGACCATATGTTCCACCACCCACTGCTCCGCACCGAAAAAAAAAGGTTTGTACTTTTTCTGATCGCATACACGAATGAGCGCCTGAAAAAGATCCACTCCCGCCACCCTGGATGAAAGGGGCGTTCCAAGAAGTCTCGCCGCCCATACAATCGGCATCCCATCCGCATTGATAATATCGCATCTATTTATAATTGCTTTAAATCCCTGATTTTTTTGCATCTCGACAAATTTGGAGACATTGACAACGACATGCTGACAAAGCGTCCGTTCAGCAATGTGGCGCTCAATTTTTAAAATGGTCTGAGCTATATCATCGCTATCGACCGGACAGCCCATGATTTCATAACGAGTCATTCGTTTTCCTCTGAGACTTATAAATCGGAAGCTGCACGAATAGCCTGCTCGGCGGGCGGGCAAGAAATGCCGTGATGCTCGAATTAGCCGTTACCTGTGGATCATCTATTAAGATAATAAGACAATGCATAATACATCCACGCCTGCGCCCACCGGATATAGGGTATTTTATTGGTCATCAGCCGGGATTTCTGGTAATAAAAAAAACCTGCTTTGTCCTGCATGTTCAAAATGGCCCATTCAGCGATTCTTTCGGCCATATTCAAACTTCTTTCGCTGTATTGGTATAGTTTAAGACAAGTGATAATTCCTTGGGCAGCGCAATGGATATCAATGGGGTAAAGAGAATTACTGAAATATTTGGGGCAGCCATTTTCTAAAAAAAAAGTGTTTAAATAATATTCATAGGCGCGCTTTAATTCTCTCTCCCATATCCATCTCCCCGTAAATCCCATCCATTCTTTTAGCGCTACGAGATTAAACCCGGTATGAAAATTATCGACAAACCCGTGATGATGAAGTTCCCCATAGGGCCATGAATGGTCCGGTCGCAATGCCGCAACGGAATAGGCCATCGCTTTACGTGATTTTTCATCATATTTCAACTGCCCGGTATAGGCAAAAACTCGGCCCAACAAGGCCGCCCCGAGCATATTCGCATTATGCACTCGGGCGCTTTCCCCCGGAATATACCCGAAGCAAAGGGTGCCTTCATCTTCAAACAGAATCAGATGTTTTAAAATAAAATTGCAGGCACCGATAGCAACTTCCAACACCGAGTTATCAGCGGTTCGGTCAAAATAATCCAGAAATGCATGGGCGACAAATACAGTGGTTACAATATTGGGTTTACCCGCGGGAACATAAAAAGCCCTCGCCTGCCAGTCGAAATTATACCCCCAGCTGATGCCATCATAGCCCGTGCACGCTATGTTTTTCAACCAGTCAAGAATTATTGCTGCTTCATTTGTTTTATCGGCCTGAATGAGACCAGCGGCAAATAGCCCCAACCCCTTGGCGTTATACTCTTTGGGTACTTTTACAAGCCGACGGAAATTAACCGGGGATCGCTTAAAAAACTGAATCCAGATCAATCGCAGCAAAGCGGACCGATAAAGGGGGGAGTTTTTAAACAGGGTTGAATTCAGCCCATCAAACAGATCCCACCCGCTGTATTTTTCCTTCTCAACAAAATGTGCAAGCGATTTATAAGATGTTTCGATCGATCGCATGGGGTTATAAGTCGATCACCTGTTTTGTGCGCAATGATTCGAGAATCCCGAAGCAAACTTCTGCGGCGCTGAAAATTTCCCGAACGGGTATCGGGCATTCGCTGCCGCGTTTAACCGCATCAAGAAAGAGGAACACCCCCACCTTCTGTCCTTTATTCTGGACCAGAAGTTTTTTTGATTTCGGCTTGCCGCCGTAAATCGTCACTTCCTTGAAATCATTCAGAACAACTGTGTTTCCTCGGCAGTATATTTCAACATATTCTTTGGCAAGCGATTTTGACCCGTTGGCAAAATATGAAATACTGCCGATGGATCCGTTCTCATAGCGCAGAGACACGGTTAACACATCATTCAAATTTAGAGGCTGTGTCATGGTAGCGGCATAAACGGATATCGGCAACGAGCCGTTGAGAAACGTCAAATAATCTACAAAATGGCAGACTTCACCCAAAATTCGCCCGCCTCCCACATCAATATCCTGAATCCATGAGTCCGATGGCATAAAGCCCGCATTGATTCGGTAGGTCATCGCCATGGGACCTTCGTTTAAAGCCTCTTTGAGGATTCGTGTCAGCGGTGAAAATCGCCGGTTATACCCCACCATCAATAACCGATCGGATGAATATGCTTCCTTGATCAACTCAAGTTCGGCCGGAGCCAAACAAACCGGTTTTTCAACAAATACATGCTTTCCGGCCTTTAAAGATCGTAATACGAAATCCGCATGTGTATTGTGCCGGGTAGCGATAAATACGGTATTAATCTCTTTGTGCTCAAGAATATCCTTTTCTTCACCCGTGCAAAACCCAAACCCAAACCTTTCAGCCACAGATCTTGCACTGGCACTGGTAGCCGTCTTCACGCCGATAAGTACGATATCATCATTTTTCGGTATATTGGGAAGCAAATGACTTTGCGTGTAAGAGCCTGCGCCAATAAACCCAATGCCGACCTTAGCTGTTGTTTGCCTTCGCGGTCCGATTAGAACCGGTTTCTTTTCAATTCTCTTGGAGATATCATAGGCAATCAAAATACCGATAAATGGTTCTGTTCGGGCCATAATCATGTCATATGCCTTCGGCGCATCTTCCAGCGGAACACAATGGGTGGTCAAATAGCTCAAATCGATGTGTCCGGAATAGATGAGATCCTGAAAGGCCTGCATATTTCGTTTTTCAGTCCAGCGCACATAAGCATAAGGATAATCCATGCCTTTTTCTTCGTAGGTGGGGTCATAACGACCCGGACCGTAAGAACAAGACATTTTAATCTGAAGCTCTTTTTTATAATAGTGGGGTTCTCTGTCAAACCCGGTAGGAACGGCCCCAACCACAACGATGCACCCTTTTTTCCGAGCTATCGCACCCGCAAAATTAATAGGGTCCAGCGATGAAGACGCTGCGGTGATAATCACCGAATCACACCCCATACCATTTGAAAAATCTAAAATAGCCGCTTCAATCCCAGCGTCATGTCGATTAAGTGCCAGATCCAGGCAATGTTTCCGGCCGGTCTCAACCATAGCTTGATCAATATCCACACCAACAACCCGAATGCCTGAAGCCCTTAAAAGCAGCGCTGTCAGTTGCCCTAGTAACCCCAAGCCTATCACTGCGCAGCTTTCCCCAAGCCGCAGATCCGCTTGCCTGACGCCTTGAAGAGCGATAGCCCCCAGGGTGTTATAAGCCGCCTGTTTTAAATCGGCATCCGCTTTCAATTTCACGCATAAATTTGCAGGGACAGCTATAACTTCTGCATGGCAGGCCGAAAGGCCTCCACAGGCGACCCTATCGCCTATGGCGAAACCTGAAACATCGGGTGAAACATCAATCACAACCCCGGCGCATGAATACCCGAGCGGGCAATAGGAGTCCATTTTTTTCATCACTGCGCGATAGGTTTGAACAGGCCCTTTGGTTACCAGTGTCTCAAGCACCTGTTTTACTTGTTCTGGCCGCTCTTTTGCTTTTCCGATATACCCCTTTCGTGCCGCTTTAACTGTGCTGCCTTCCGTGCCGACGCTGATTAAGGAAAAATATGTTTCAATTAATATTCGTCCCGTTTGAATGAATGGCAACGGCGTGTCAACAATACACATTTTACCATTCTTTAGTTTTTGAGTTAGTTGATGCATTGAGCGCTTTCAATTAATTTTTTTATTTTTTTACAGCTACTTTCTTATTCAATTCATTAATAATCCTCAGCTGTTTACCACCTGTTGTCAAAGGTAGTTCATCTACTATTTTAATGGAAATGTCCAATTCATCCCATATTTTTTTTTTATGTTCCTCCTCAATTCTCAACGCGTCATTTTTTGAAAAAGTAGGTGATACAACCAACCTTATTTCTAATTTTCCGATTTGATTTTGATAATATTGTGACTGAATAACATTTTTATACAAATCGCCATGCATGTTTAATGCCGCAGCCGATATCCTCGAACCATTATAGCCGAAAATGCTTTCTATGTTCCATCGGCCTTGAACATCTGAGAATCTTGGCCAATTACGTTTACAACAGCCGGACAACTCTTCTTTTACGGCATAATCACCTGTCTTATACCGTATAAGCGGCATTGCACGATTCCAAAAACCAGTTCCGACCAATTCCCCCTTTTCACCCTCCAAGACCGAATTCCCATCATTATTAACGATTTCTAAAAATCCGTAATTTGGAACGTGATGAAATGAAGCGTTTTTCTCACATTCGCCGGCTAAAATAACCCTTTCACTTTGTCCATACCATGTAAAAACTTTTGTTTTAAACGCTTTCTCTATCCTTTTTCTTTGTTGTATCGAACAGGATTCCGACCCTAGTAGAGCAGCTTTTATAGGGGGTAATTCACCATTAAATTCGTCTCTTAAAATAAATTCTGCGATGCGATCAATTGCCGATGGGTACCCATGCAGATATATTGGCTTGTAGCCAATCAATTGTTCAATATATTTATTAATAGTTTTACTGTTAATATGAAATGGAGAGAATTGCATCTCGTTATGAATCGGGTTTTCCTGCCAATACGCACCATTGTTTTTTTTTAAGGGAACGCCACGAAATGTTGCTTTTTTAAATTTTGGTTTATATCCAACTCGTTTCCATTGGTGATGAATAAAAGCCATTTCTCTCGCATATGACATGTCTTCCTCATAAAACACCAATTGATTACCTGAACTTCCGCCTGTGTATGCCTTATGGTGAGCTATAGCACTTATGCATTTGGGGATATAATCATTTAACTTTGATTGTAATCGTTCTTTGGAAAGAAAAGGAAAGTCCTTTAAGGCTTCGAATGCTGATAAACGTTCTACAAAACGTCTGTGTTGCCGGTAAGCAGGTACATGCAGTGTGGAAAAATCAAGTATCCGAAATAAAGCATTTTCTTGATATTTAACAATTTCTTCATGAGAAGCATATTCAATTTTATTAAGATCTAATTTCGTACTACGATAAGCCTTTCCGGCAAGAAACTCGTAAGGTATTTTGCAAACAATACGTTTTAAATAGTCTGGCAGACTATTGTAAACGTCTCTTTTGTATTCAAACAAGCTGGCCTCTATTATTTTTCAAGCAGGGTTTTATATATGAGACTCACTTTATCCGCAATGATAGGAATTGAGCAATTAAGCTGCGCATATTTTTTAGCATTTTGCCCTATTTTTTCTCTTAATTTTTGATCACTTATTAATTGTAGCATCAAATTTTTCAGCATATGTATGTCGCCAGGATTAAACAACAAACCATTTTCCCCATGTTTAATAATATCGGGAATTCCTCCAACAGGGGTTGTTATTATAGGCAAGCCATAGGCCATCGCTTCCAGCATTGACATTGGAACTCCCTCACAATAGCTAGGAAGGCAAAAAATATCTGCATTCGAATATGCTTTATTCATATCATCTCTCTGTAGCCATCCAGTAAAAATAACATTATCCACAACGTTTTGTTCAATAGCTATCTTTTCCCCTTCCTTAATCTGACCTTTTCCAGCTAAAATCAATTTGCATCCACCAAATTTCTGATAAACTTCTTTGAACGCTAAGATTAAATCAAAAACGCCTTTTTCTTTTTCGATCCATCCAGCATAAATTATCTTTAAGCCATGCCTTTTATCCCTTTGTATACTATAGGTTTGAGATGGACATGGATTTGAAACAATAGCTATTTTTTTACTGATTCCCGGAAAGGTTATTTCATTGGCCTTAGTTGTTGACAAACAGAGAATTTTATCTGAAAGGGTAATCAAGCATCCTATAATGCGCTTCTTGTTATAATTTTTGTTAAGAAACTCTCCGAACCCCCCGCCATGAATATGAAGCACAACTTTTTTTTTTAATATTTTACTTAAAACAACAAAAATACTTTTTCTGTAAAAACTTACATTTGATGCTGTATGTATATGAATAATATCGCTTTTAAAAATAAAACAGGGCGCAACAAAAAGCGCTTTAAGAAAAGTCGACACCTTTGTGATTGTTGTTGTATCTTCTTGCGTCGCAAGCCAGTTCATAGTGTAATTTTCGAACAGACTTGATTCAAAATATGCGGTTATCACAGATGATATCCCGCCACGGCTCTTCCTCGATGGGCCTATATGAAGTATTTTTGGTTTTACTATTACCAAAATCTTTAGCTCTATAGTTATTAAGTTAGTTTCCAGGATGTCAGAGGCCATCTCAAAACAAATTCATCTATTTAGAAGGCTAAAACCAAAACTGCTGTAACAAACTGTAATTAGGCATAAAGCAAACGGCCTTGTATCTAATCAAAAAAATATGCACAACATTCTGAATTACAAAGAGAATAAAACTTACAAGCAAACAATAGGGAGACCGGTAGCGCCCATAAATGCGCCGGCTGCAAAAACCCAGAAAAGGAAGCATCGCAAGTTTTTTTAACTCTCACAAATCAAAGCTCATCAACAGGTGCAACATAACCATTTAATTCTGCGTCACCATTTTGGATTGAACCCAAAAACATCAAACCCAACCATAATGAAAACAAGTCCGTAAAAACTGGCGCCGTCACGGAGTTTACTATTAATATGGTAAAAGCCAATAGCGCCGAAAACATATATTGCTTTGTGTCGACATAATGCGTATAAAAGTTTGCACTTACTATTGATGACTTGCCAATTTTAATAATTTTAGATGATAATTTACCAACCAGAATTTTGAACAACGCAAATAGACATAAGCAGTAACTGAAAAATCCAAACCATCCCGACTCACCTATAACATGCGGCCAAAAGGTATCCGTCAAAAAGGTATTTCTTTGAAACCACCAATATTTTTGAAATCCTAAGTACAGATAATATGGGGAACTATATACATCAGCGGCGTGCCCCCCATACCCCCCTAACCCACCCCCTAAGGGAAATTTGATATTCGCCAATAAAAAACTTTTTGCATAAAAAGCCACCCTAGCTGCTCTGGCTCCCCAAAAATCCAAAAAACCTAATTCATTATACATAGTAAATTTTACATAAGGCAAAATTATTGGGATCAAGATAAAATATAGTAAACCGGTTAACACTGTAAAGGATATGAATTTCTCACCATAAAATTTTTCCCTTCTGAAAAAAAAATACACAACCAGCAACCCGATAATCATTGCAAACGTTTCATTTCGGGAAAAAGTAGTCAGGAGTACAAAAAAACTCAAAATTATCCACAAAAGTTGCTTCTTCCCCTTTTTAATTCCTAACTGAATTATATAAAAACCACACATTGTGGCAGAAAACGTAGCCAACTGCCCAGGATGCCAGAATATTCCAGCTGCCCTTGGTAGGCGCTCTTGCAGTAGAAAAAATGCACCCTGGTGCGCACCGGCTGAGAAAAACGTATTATAACTTTCTGGAAGAACGAATTGCCAAATAATTAAAGCAATTGACAATAAAAGTATCATTTTTGAATAAGGTAAAAATTTTTTAATAATCCATTTTGTATCTCCCGCGCCGATAAACGCCATTGCCAGTATAGGCATTTTTAATTCGAGCAAAAACTGAAGCGCGAAGGCCTCGATTTTAAGGGGAGAAAACAACCAGCTTAAACTACCCCAAAAAAGATAACAAAGATATGCAAATACAGTTATCGGCCCCCATATTCTTATGTTCCAAAGAATGAGCAATCCTCTGAGCAAATATGGGAAAACCAAAATCAAAAGGGCTTCTTCTACTTTATCGTAGTATTGCAAATAGATGCCCAGATCAAATTTTTTTACAAATGGATGAATCGAAATACATATAATCCACCATAATAACAGGATAGGCCGTTTTTCATTATTTGAAAAAAAGCCCCTAGTTACAGAATAGAAACCATTATTATAATTTTCTGAAATCATATAGCTCATGGTTTGTTTTACAACCCATTATAATAACGGCAAAAATATAGATGCTTCAAGAAGGGGCAATGTCTAATAAAAACCACGCCTGATGTTATGCACGCAACAGCGGAATGAGTCTATAACATCAAGCCGGAATTCTTCTTGTTGTTTAAAAAACTCTTACCTATCGTCTTTTTACCATATAGTTAAAAGTATATGTAACTACTCAGGAATACAGAATTCAGGAGCCAGAATTCAATATAATGCACTAACCGCCTGAATCTTCATTCAACTATATTAATCCGGCTGCTTTCAGTTGTTTGTATTCTGAATTCTGGATTCTGTCTCCTGGCTACTGAGCAGTTACAAGTAAATTTAAATTGATCTACTCGTGAATGTTAAAACTTTTGTTTTAATAAGCTGTTAAAAACATATATTTGATACCCTCTTCCAAGCAAAGATGATAACAAGAATGCAATTGGTATTCCCCAAACCCCCATGTTGATTACCATCAACGTCCCCAAAGAAACAACGATAGATGCAGCAATAAGTTCCGCAATAAAACCCGATTTTGTATCTTCCATCGCAACCAGTGCGGAATTTACTGGAATTGCAAAAATTACAACACTTGCTTGTAACGTAAATAATAGCAGCAACCATGAAGAAGGGTTGTACTTACCGCCAAATAAAATTGACATTATTTCATTACTCGAAAAGAAAACCACTAAATTGTATAAGATCAGAACCAAGGCTATCAATAATGTGTACCAACTAACCAGCATTCTCACATTTTCTTTACCATGTCTATAGGCGTGCGCCAATTTTGGAACAGTAAAAGTGGATAGGGCCTGGGCAACGGGTGATAGCAAAGAGGCTGGAATCATGCAAACACCATAGACTGCCGCCTCCTCCATATCGCCCTGCACTACCAACAATATCAAAGGCCCTGAAAGCAACCCAAGTAAAGCCCGCCCCACAAGCCACTTGCCAATTCTGATGCATTTCTGCAAATCCAATAAAAACCGTTTTCTTTCAAACTCAATTGATCTTCTTTTCAAATACAACAACACCAAACTAGGGCATATCGACGAAAAAGAAATTATGCAATATGTGCTTTCGATATTTAACGTCCCAAAGCAGTAAAATATTCCTGTTAAAACAATCGCGCTGCCATTAACAGCAACGCCAAAAAAAAACACTTTTTTAACATCAAGAGTCGAAAGTAAAACCTGCCTTAAGAAATCCCTCAACAACCAGGCAGATACAGCAAAAGAATACAGCAAGACAACTATGGCAGATATGCCGAAATTAAAGAGATAAGCCTGAACAAGTCCTATGATGCATCCCATCATAAACAATACGAAGGATACTATAAGATGGAGCACAAAAACATTGCTCAAAAAAGACCTTTTTTTCTCATTTTCAAATCCTGGAGACAATACAACATACGGAGTACTTGAAAGCCCGTTTTGTATGCCAAGAATGATTATAATTAAAGGAAAGAGAAAAACGTAAATACCATACTCTTCTTTAGTCACCGAACGCGCCAACATTACGCTAATAGTTAAATTAGCAGCACTTCGAAATACTTGTTCGCCGACAACAAAAACGAACTCTGTCAAACTTCTTCCAGTATACAAAAGTATACATACCTCCCTTGACAGTCAAAAGTTCTTTGGCCTTCAATCGGCCTCTTTTTGCCGCACAGACAGTTATGACTGGCGCTTGCTTTAAATTATTCGATAAATCGCGGTATGCTTGAATCTGCGAAAATGATGGTGAAATTCATGCTGAAAGGCAACCCTCCCTTACCCTTTTCTCCGATGTCACGATGGAAGAATATGTTAGCATCCACAGTGTGCCACAGTTCTCTTCAATCTAATGCCGATACATCTTGGTTGTATATCAATCAAGTAACTATTTTATTAGATAATAGCCCGCTCTCCATTCGCGTCGATCACGGCTCAACTATGATTAAACCGCTAATCGAGAATAAACTAAAAAAGAGGGGCAGCGTTAGTTTCAAGGGTTTTTAGAAGTGTTAAAATTTCGGTAGGATTTTCTTTTTCCCCCTGGCCATATGGATTAAAAGAAACACCCATCTGATACTGGTAACTTTTTTCGCGGTTCTTTGAAGCCCATCGGACGGCAGCCTTGATTTCCGGCTGTTGCTCTATGCCCGGAATGTTGAGCTTGAGGATAAGCGCCTCACCGACATCAATTCTATGATGACTTAGGAATTTCAAACCGCCCAAGCTCAAATCCAGCACCGGATAATATTCATCCGAATAGTCCCGGGTCTTCCAAAATTTGGATTTTTTCTTATAAAAAAGGGTGGTCCCCGGAATACTAAATCGATTGCATTGCCGTTTTTCCATCCCCACTCTCCAGGATTAACTTTTCTGTCCACCGGTTTTGCCTCCGCCGCAAGCGGTTCTGCCCGCTATATTTTGGCTGACGACTCGATGCACATCGGGTTGATGACTGCGGGTTAATATTAACATGACGGGGTGTTTGTTTTCTCATTCGCAACTCCCTGAATACAAGACAACAACACCGGCATGCATTTAATTTCATTCGCTATTTCACAAACGAAATGTCTTGCAGGTCCATATGGCTCCGCTTTCTCGGTTACAACATCGATACCGAGCAAATGGTAAGACCCTGAATGGATTTTGAAATTTCCTATCAGCACAACCACTATGAATCAAGCTTAATAATTTGGATTTTCTTTGCATTTAAATATCGGCAGCCCGGTGCGATTTCTTAAGTCAACCGCGAAAAAAAGAGGCCCGATTATCGGCTGCCAACCCGGTGGGGCATGAGCAAAGAAACAGGGTTGCCGGAAAAACTAGCTTTAGTTGGAAGCAAATTTTTTAGCCAAATCGTTATCAATCACATACATGCAAACCGCCTTGGCACCCAGTTGGGTATAGCGGTACTTTCCGATCAGATTATTCATCAGGTAATTCACGTCGTCGCGAATCCGCTGGTCATAGGTTTTAAAATCCTCGGTTTCATAATCCGCGATGGCGCGCCGGAAGTTTTCATTGCCGAGAAAGGGTTCCAGCACCTTTTCCTTTAAATTGTGAATGTATCTCTCGTGTAATTCTCGATATAGATCGGTTTCCGTGAGATTTTTCCCCTCAATCAGAATGTCATGGGGAAGCGTTTTGGTAGTGTATTCTTTCTGGGTCCGCTTGCGGAAATCCTTTCGATTCCGGTCGGCACCGGATGCCCCGAGAAGCCGATGTTCGATGCCGGAAAAAAATTCTTCGGTGATATTGATTTTATCCTTTGTGAATTGGCAGGTTGCGGTTGTGCCAGGCTCAAAATTAACAAAAAAGATATAGTTTTGAACATCTTTGGAAATCTGCTCTTCATTGTAAAAATAGAGCGCTTCTTTTACTTCTTGAAGCACCGTATAATTGTACAACTGCTCCAATGACTCTAGAAATCCTCTGGGGATCGGCAAATGCTGTTTCTCGATCAGCCCGTTAAAATATTTAGTGAGGGTGGCCATATGAATCAACCGGTCTTCTTTAGCATATCTGGAATAAAAATCGTTGAAAATCTTGATGGAATCCCGCCCCGATATTCCCTTGATCCCCTCGGTTTCCGACTCGCCGATGATGCTGCGCCTTCGCCGGGCCGTAAGGTTCTTTCTGTCTTCCTCGCTCAACCATGAGGGAATATAACCGGTATAAATCTCCATTTTTAACAGCAGCAGATTTTCATCGCAATAATTCTTATATTTTGCTGGGTCTCCGATCCATTCCTGAAGCGCTTCGGATTTCAGATTCAGCCGGGTGGAAATAATCACCCTGGCAAAATTATGCAACACTCTGGGCAGAAACCCTTGATCGATATGCTTTCCGAATATATTCCGGTAGATTTCAACTTCCGTATTCAGATCCATGACATAGGGGATTTTGATATATTCAATCCGGTCGGAAAAGGACGGGAAATCCTTGATATTGGCCTTGTCCTCAGGATTCATCAACGCAATAAAAAGCGAATTGACGTTTTCTTCAAGATCCTCGACCTTATGCACGCCCTCACTGATGACATTGTGAAGCTGAATGAGCCTTTCGGTGTTATTCGATTTAATGTCCATTAACACATAGATGCCATTGTTGGTCTTGGCATAGTGGGAAAAAAGATATTGCACCAGGTTGCTGTCTTTAAGAATGTCGTTGATCTGCGTCTGAATCATCTGGTTGGTAAGGGTGGTCCGCCGTAACGGCTTATCGCCCGGGTTAAATACGCTGATCCCTTCGCCGAGGCGCCGGTTGAATTGATAAGGCCGCGCATAGACGCGCTGAAAAACTCTTTGAGGGCTCTTTAGTCTGGTCAATAGCGCTTGATACAACGAACTGCAAATCGTACACGCGCTGTCCCTGAAAACCCATTCGTATTCCTTTTCTGTAAATAATTTCCATTTAAACTCATCATTTTTAAACAACTCATCAAAAAACGGGCGGCGAATGCTCTTGGGAATCATGAGCAGCGGGTTATCGTGGCTCACACACGGGATCTCAATAAAATCACTCATCATAAAGGGCGGCGGCTCGGTCCTCGCCGGGCTATCCGTTACCTGCGTCGGTTTGATGCGGCCGGTGATGAACGCATCTATGATCTGGTCCTGTTGCGGCCCCTCAACCAATTGGCGATCCACCCGCCAGACCGTTTCGTACCGCATGCCGTTTTCCGTATTGGCATACTCCTCAAACTTCATCAGCAGGTTGTTGAGGAAGGTGCTTTTTCCACAACCATGAGGCCCTTCAAAAATATACAATTTATTCTGCTGCGCACCACGGCGCATCGCCTCGATATGGCTAACCAGCCGATTGGCAAAAAGGCGGTCGGCAAAAAACGGCCGGTCGGCATTGTCCACAAAAAGCCGATTGCAGTTAAGCCTGACATAATGAATGGATTCCGGATCATCGGGGTACTCATCGCCTTCTTCATCCACATAATTAATTACCATGTCATGAAATAATTGAAAAACGTTTCGAATATACCGGGCCGGTTCCGCCATGGTCATTTTCAAAAATTCATCAAAGGAGACCAAGGCGCGCTGATCACATTCCCGCACCGCCGTATTGAGTATATTCATCGCTTGTCTCAGATTTTCCATAATATTGCGCTACTCCTTAAAGCCGCCAGCTGTGAGCTATCAGCCATCAACTATTATCATGAACACGTCTAAATCACCTTTTTGGACAATTTCCGGTCTTTCATTGTATAAACAACCCGCTGCCATTTGATTTCCTGCGGCGCGCTTTCCTTTGAGGGGGTAGTGGTTGCCGTCCTTATGGCGCTGGTTGTAGCGGACGGCCGAAGGGTGGCCACCACATCGCTGGTTTCCAGGTGGACCGGTCCGCCCCATAAATATTCTATTCCCAGCATCGTGTTGGCGATATACTCGTTTACCAAAGGTTTACCTTCAAAATGATGGATTAAATACAGGGCGTTGTCTTTTGTTTTGTCCTTATCGACCGTGATAAAGGGGGGGTGATAGAGCGTATCAAGCAACATCTGTCGGTAATCCGCGGCCTTTTTGCTTTTGACATAATATTCCCAGACCATCTTTTGTTGATTCAGCCTTCTGTCCGCGACAAAAAGTTGGTAATCCGTTACAAAGTCCTGGTCCACAAAATAATTAATAAACATAAAATCGCATAAATTTTCACGTAAGGAAAAAATATAGTCTTGGCCCCTTCCGGTTACGGCATCATATTCCTTGCGTGCATGGGCGTCCAAAATTTTTTGAAAATCAAACGTATACTTGCCCTTATCCGCCTTTTTCTCTATGTGGCCGAAAAGACGCATTCCCAGCGCATAGGGATTGAGTCCCACCCGCGGCATGGAGGTAACGCCTGCGTGCACCCTTGCAAAGTCGATTTCATGGCCCTTGATGCGATCATCCTGCAAAAAGAGTTTTTCATGCCAGTAGCTGGCCCACCCTTCGTTCATGATTTTGGTTCGAATCTGCGGCTGAAAAAAAATAGACGTATTTCGGACGACAAGCAAAACCTGTTTCATCCACCGGTTGTTTTCTTTGTTGAGAAATTCCGAGTTGGCACCAATAAACTGAAGCAGATCCACCGGCACCGGCGCTTGCCGTTTCAAACTTTTTTTAAACAGTTCATCAAATTCCGGGTGCTGCTTTCGTATTTCCCCAAAAAAGGACTCTTCTCCAGCTTCACCGTAGGTTTTAAGGCAGTCGTTATATCGCGTAACCTCTTTGATATACTCTGAAACATTTACTTTTTTAATGGTTTGTAAAAACACATCAAAATAAAAATTCAGCCGCTCCGCCTTGCGCGAAACCCGGCGATGATTAACACGAGAAAGCTCCCGATGATAGCCGACCAAATTGTCAATACCTCTGGCAAACTCGATGGCATAGTCCACCCAACGCCCCTTCTCGGCCCGAAGCCGGGCGATGAGCCGCTTGTCCGAGAGGGCCTGCCCCGTAAAATCAAATTCCCATGTGTGTTTAAAAAAAATATTATTTTGAAAAAAATCGATATGCCCGAGTACATGATAAAAAATCATCACGTTCAGCCAGTCCGGGTTGTTATCATTATAAAAAGAAATGGCCGGCCGCGTATTAATCACGGTTTCATAGGGATTGCCGGGATAGAGTTCATACTTTCCCTTCTCCCTGAGCACCTCCACGTCGTGAACCCAGTAATCGTAAAGCGTGGGAATCATGACTTTGGGCGTCAGCTCCAGCAAATCCCGGTTGGTTACAATATATTCCAGGGATTCGTCCTGAAACCGTAACCCGGCATCCCTGGCACGGGCTTTACACCCTTCCATTATTTTTTTGGTATGTTGATCAATCAATTCCATAATCGATCTCGCGCACCCCGTTTCGTTGCATTATGCCCTCGCCCACCGATGAGAAGCATCCAAAATAAACCTCGATCAAGCGATCAGATTCTTAATTCCCTCAATGATTCTGGGTTCATCGGCATCTTCGCGCATCACGTCCAACCGCAGCAACTCGCGACGCTCCGAAAGAAGGCCAGATTTTTTCAGATACCGCTCCACTTCCGTGTTACCGCTCGCTCCATGGGAATGCTCTGCGATGGTCACACCGACCCGGTTGGCATAGGTAAGCATTTTTTTAATGGCGGGAATCGCTTCCTTTCCGTCCGTATCCCAATCATCCCCATCCGTGCCATGGAACACGTATATATTATAATCCGCGGCCAGATTTTCCTTTTCCACGATATCATTGACCAACTGGAAGGCCGTGGATACCTGCGTGCCGCCGGCCACCTTTGAGTTATAATACGTATAAAAGTCTTCTACTTCCTTGGCCTCGGTGTCATGAAGAATAAACCGGGTTTCCACCTGACGGGCATACTGGTACAGTAACCAGCTATAGATCAACACATGCTGGGTCACCACCAACTCGGTCGCCTTGCCGATCATGGACCCGGAATAGTCTCGCAGGAAAAATACCATGGCCTGGGATTCATAATCCTTCTCCCGGGACAATATGCGATAAATCTTGTCATTCGGCGCAATCAAAAACCGGGTCGGGTCTATATCCCCCACATCCGGCACATTCCCCAAACCGATATTGGTCTCAACAATCTTTCTCAAGGTGGCTTTTTTGTCCAGCACCTGCCCCGACCCGGGGTGCCGGTCCGTCAAATCGTAGGTGTAGCGCGTCAAAGAGCGCTTTTTCCCCTTGTCTTTCAGGTTTGGCAACTCAAACTTTTCCGTCAGAATTTTCCCCAGGTCATAGGCGCTCGATTCGATTTCGTGCTGGCCGCCTTCACCCTGGCCTGGCCCGGTCTGGCCTGAAGCGTCCGGCTGCCTGACGGGCTGCTCACCGATCACATCGCCCTCTTCCCCGTCTCCGGACCCACCGGAGGGATCGCCCTCCGTCGGTTTGAAGTTGGGGTCATGGATGAATTTTTCCTCAACCGTCGTCGGAACGACAACGACCTTGTCCTTGCCGCCACGGCCCGGCTTGATCAGCCGTCCCACCCGAATTTTTCCGGGAAAGCCATCCTTCTCGCGGACCTTGTCACGTTCCAACAGTTCATCAATGGACCGCAAGCTGACATCATAGGAAACGGTCGGCAAGCGCAGATTGTTTATTTCGAAGAGGTCATGAAACGCATAGAAACTGCGGATGGGCGTCCGCGGCGTCTGCGCATCAACCGCGGAATCGACCGGCGGATGGGTTTGCGCTGCCGCAAGTTCCTCCGAAATCATCTTTTCCTGCGCTGCGCTCAGTCCCTTTTCCTTCATTCGAAGATAGCGCTCGTAAAGTGCGGCGTGCTTATAATTGTCGTTTACCGTCACAAACCCTCCCTATTTCTCGTCCTCCTGGGTACAGAAATACTCGATGGTTTTCTGCGCACAGGTTTTGCAATAACCAAGTTTGTTCAGCATGGTATCCACCATTCGAGCATAAAGCTTCTGATTTTCCTCGTTGGTGCGATTGGCCAACGCACCGATCAGGCTGCCCGCACCGGCAATGTCGGATTTAAGTCGAACATCCGTCACCGCCTTCACAAGTTCCAGGTTATCCATAAAATCGTAGTTTGGGTCGGTAGTAATCTTCTGCCCATATATTTTTCGAACCGATGTCCGAAAGGACTCTCGTTGCTCGGCGGTTTTTAAGCCAAGTCTTTCTTCCACGCTCTTGATGAAGCGCTCATCGATTTTCATCGCTTTTAGCTCGGCGGTTTGCGGATCCTTGTACTTCCACATCATATCCGGCCCCAGGTTTTCCGCATCAATTCCGATAATCATGTTGACGTAGTTCATCACGTCTTTTCGAATGGCATAGGGTTCATCCATGTAGGCATTGAACATCTCCGTCATGATCCGCTCCCGAAAGAGGCCTTTGGCAATTTTCAGATCCTCAATGAATTTGGCGCGATCATTGGCGTCGGACACATAATCCAGAACAATCCGGTCCAGGCAATTAAAGATATCATAGGCAAACATGCATTGGCCCTCATTGGTTTCCGAGCTTTCTACCATCAACTGAATGGCGCGGCCGACATTTCGTTGCCCCAGCCCCTTTTGCCCAAAGCGCTTGGTGATGTCCGGGTTCTGGCTGAGCGTATCGATCACTTCGGCCAACGCCTTGATACTCTTTTCCCCGGCCACCTCCCCAGCGGCCAGTTTCATGGTCTCCACTGGTGTAAGCTTTTCAGATCGCGGCAACCGTGTCAGCACGGCAGCCACCGATGCCGCGTAATTCAAATTCGGATCCTGGTGCAGGGATTCCTTTGTCAGGGTCGTTTTGGTCTCACTACCGATCGCATAGGCGGTCAACTGATACTGCATTTTATAATTGGTATTATGTGAGACATAGCAAATACGGCATCGATCAATAATTGGCGCCTCCTCCTTTTCGGATAAAAACCGATTGAATTCGGAGTTGTTGCTGGTCGCGATAATCAGCGTATCAATGGGCCACTTATAGCCGTCAATCTCAATGTTGCGGTTCTGTATGACGCCCAAGTACACCTGAACCAAATCTTTCTTGTTCTTGTATATTTCATCGGCGAAATGAATGCCGCCGCCGGCCACGCGGGCCAACGCGCCGCGCCGCAGATCAAACCGGTATGGGTTGTTGGTTTCCGTAATATGCAACAGCCGTTGAATCGATTCCTCGCCCAGCAAATCCACAGCGGATGAGGTGATTTTATCCTTGGCCGGATATTTGCCCGTAACGGTCCCGAGGCTCTCGGTCAACGGAACCGGGACAATTTCGACAAAGGAGAGCATCTCGTCGATCTTTCCGTTAGTGAAGTTAATAATATCGTTCCAGATAAATCCGCTACAGGCGCCCAAGGGCCGATAGTTTTCATAGCTTTGCTCGATCTGCGCTTCGGAAAAACCGATTTTTTTCGCTAAAAAGGTGCGGTTGACATTTTCATCCTCAAACAGGTTCATCGCCAGAATCATCGGGTCCTCAAACGTTTGAGATTCAATCGAGGTTATTCGACCATAACCGCTGAGCTTGTCGATATTTTTAAACCGGAAGGTATATTTTTTATTGCCTTCCCGGGAGAGAAATTCTCTGTATTTGGTGCACAGGTATTCCACAAAATACGTTTTCCCGTTACCGGGCTCCCCCACGAGAACAAAGGCCATCTCCTTGGACGAGCCGCCCTCGGAGGCATCTTTGACAAAAGACACAAAGCTGTTGATTTCATCATACATTCCGATCAAATGTTTTTTCCCGCTTCGGAATATACCAAAATCATAAGTGGTTTTACCGTTAACCACCACTTTTTCGATCTCGCTGCTTAATATCATTCTTGAAACACCTTGAAATGCATTCTCAAAGCAGCGCTTTCCTTCCTTGACGGCAATCAGATGGGATTCAAGTGAGCTGTTTTTTCGAGTTGCCATATTTCCTCCGGTCAGGGTTATGAAGGGATTATTCCAATCCCCTTAGCCTCCCTTAAGAGCACTTTGGGGGTAAATTCTTTCTAAATCAGTTTCTATTACCTCAAAAAATGGCGCTGAGTAATCGAAAAGATGACGCGGTAAAATTTATTTTGATTATATCAACTTATGCCTTGATTGCAACACACATTTCATCCTATATTAGCTATAACCTGCTGCATTTGTTTTGTTTTATATATGTTTTCAGGTTACGGGCCAAATTGCTCACATATAACCCTCTGGAGAAAACATCGGGAGCGTTCAATACCCAAACACACCCCCCCTAAAATAGTTCTTAACCGCAAATTCTTCCTTGACCGCTCATGCGTTGCCAACTAAAGTAAACGATTATAACCCGGTCAGTGATTCAGAGATGCTTCATTTACAAAGAACAAAGCCGGAAGCTGGGCAACCACCGGCCTGCCAACGACCTTCTCCAATGATGCACACTTTTTCGTGCGTGTTTTCGATAAAGGGCTTAAGATAGGTAAGAGAGACTGTTTATGGATCTCAATACGCTGAAAACACAATTCAGGCACAAGCAAAAAGCCGACCTGTCGGATATCGATACAGCCTTGAGCGCCGTTCCTTTTCTCATACGGGAGATCGAAAGGCTTGAAAAGGAACTCACCGAATCCAAAAACCGGATAGCGCAACTTTCCAGCCAATTAACAAAAGCCCCCCCTTCGTTCAAAAAGGGGAAAAAAGGGCAAGGCGAATGGGATGTGAGGATCGATGAGGATAAAAATCGTCTCTTCTTACAATTATCCGGCTTTTTCGACTATCAAGCGGCAAAAATGGCGTCCAATGCGATTGTGTCGGTGCTGCCCAGTCTTCGAGAAAATGCCGATGCCATCAATGATCTTTCGGGAATTAAGGGGTTTGACAATAGAGCGCTGTTTCACATTCGCAAAGTCATCTATACGCTCGAATATGTCGGAGTACGACGCGTGGTTCGAATCCTCGGGGAAAAGGCCGAGCTATCGGACATTTTAAGGAACATTTATTCCAACGAAGCACAATATCAGATGGCAATGGCCGAAAGTATTGAAGAAGCCGAAGCCCTTTTGGACCGGAGTCGGAAATTTCTAAAAACTTGACCCTGTTTCAGACTGTCTCGGTGGCGCAGTCCAGTGAATCAAAATTATATTTATCCACCTGCAACCGGTGGAAAAATGCCGATCCTTTCGCCGCCTGACAGCCGTTGGTCCAAAGCGCTCTTTTTCCCATTAACAAATATCAGTTTGGCCAACGCCATCGGCACACCGAGATTTTCCATTACCTCACGAATCGTCATTCCCTCGGCAATCGGATAACCATTCACATCCTGAGGGGTGAACGAACTCAGGCCGGCATATAATTGAATATGAATCGTTTTTCCCATATCCGAACCCCATTGCCACGTTGTTTGAAAGGATTGACATCAAGGCCGATTCTGCTTTTGCTCAAACGACATGCAATCATGGCCAGAGCTTTTAACCACCACAACGGAAGGCAACTCTTTGCTCTTAAATTTCATAGCCCGGCAACCGTGCGGCAACCGTTGATCCCACGTCACATAATAATGCCGGCAGTATCCGCATTTTTTTTTGTTATCTGATGGCATTGTTTTCGTCGCGCTTTAATCTCGCTTTCATCCATAATCTTTCATCGTTATTTACGGATGGATACTTGCCAAAATCGACATCACCGGTTATTATCCGAAGCCAATCAGCCAACGGCGGAATACAAATGACTTCTCGGCAAAGCCGGAAGCTGGGCGGCAATAATGCTTGGCAGCCAACGACCTTCTTCAATGAGGCACGCTTTTTCGCGCATGTTTCTGAAAAAGGGTCTAACTCTGCACTTCTTTTATTATACACTCATGCTAAGCTTTTTCAATCAAATCGAGGAAAATGGCTCTCCCGATACTCTCAAAAAATAAACAGACCTTCATTCGATACAATCGCTTTCGAAAACAGATTTTTTCCGAACTTTCCCCCCGGGCAACCGAAACCATTCTGTATCTGTTGCCCTGGATGTTGAGCGTGAATCACCCGGCCTGCCCAGGGTTTGTTGTTAATATGGTAAGACCCCTGAAAGTCTTTAATATTGATAATGAATGGGAAATCCGCCGCCGTGAATCAAATTTCAAACGTTTGTTTGAAATTAAAACGCCGGCGTCCCTGTTACATCACGGACCGCAATTTAACGTCATTCAAGGTCTTTATACGATTGGTAGCGTCGGAACGGTCAGCCAAACCGCCAATTCGGACTGTGATATCTGGGTCTGTTGCGATAAGAATCACTATGATGAACCTGCATGGAATCAATTGCACCGCAAGATCAACCTGATTAAGGACTGGTTGGACCTTCACCTGAAAATGCAAGTCTATTTTTTTGTTTGCGATGAAAACGATATTCGCGAAAACCGCTTCGGAAACGTCGATTCGGAAAGCTCCGGCAGTACCCAGAAAAATATTCTTAAGGAAGAATTTTACAGAACCTGTATCGTTATTTGCGGGAAAATCCCTCTATGGTGGCTCTGCCACGATGACAATAAAAAAATTTCTTATGAGCTATCACGCAAAGAGATGCTGGCCAGGCAATACAGCGATTACGATATCATCGATTTGGGCGACCTGCAGCAAATCGAAGGAAGCGAATATTTCGGCGCCGCACTCTGGCAGCTTCAAAAATCCTTAACCCGGCCATTGAAATCCATTATCAAAATGACCCTGTTAAAAATCCTTCTGGACAGTCCTGAAGAACGGCCCATTTGTCATCAGTTCAGAAAAGCGGTCTTACGGACTGACGAAAAAGGCCTTTTTCCGGACCCCATCGTTTTTACGATTCACTCCATTTTAAATTATTACCAATCAATTCAGAAAACCGATACACTGGAATTTCTGAAACAATGCTTTTACATCCGCTGCGAATTCACTCCTCACGCCAGTCGAGTACCATTGAAAAATGAGCTGATAAAAGACCTGTTCCAAGCATATCCCCTCGACATTAAAAAACGAATTCACCTTAGCCGATTTGATTCATGGGATTTTAATGCGCAATTAAAGCTCGGAAACCGGTTGTTTCAGTTACTTATGGACAGCTACAGGGACATAACCGCTGCGTACGCGGGCAATGCCACTGAAATAGACAAACGGGATTTCACCATTGTTGGGCGCAAAATACTGGTCCATCACCAGCGAAAGCCGAACAAGATCATCGTACTGCAGAAACCCACTGGAAATCTCAATCTGACGCATCTGACCATTCGCCTGGAAGATACCCTATGGCAAGTATATTCGGGTAGCAACAAGGAGACGCCACTGGCTGTGGATACTGATATTCTCAACATTATCGGTTTTATCGTCTGGAACAATTTGTTTGATGTGAACAAAATACGAATGGAGCCCAATTCCTCCAATGTCACGATGCAAGAGATCGCTAATTTAGGCAAAAAGCTGTATGAGTTCATCGGAACATTTGAAACTCAGGACATCGAGCTGGCCGGATATATACAGAAAGAGCGCTTGACCAAACTTATGGTCGTGATCAGTTTTGAAAATTTTTACTGGGAAAAAAATATCAACGATTTCGGAGTGCTTTATAAAAACAACTGGGGAGAGTTATTCCTAAGGCGATTTATTTCGGCGATCGAGCTGGAAGCCTTCCTGAAAAGGGCCAGGCAACCGGCTTTAGGCTTCGAAACAGCGTATTACCTGCAACGCAACAGCTCCTATTATGAAAAAATCATTGAACGAACCAAACAGGTAATTCTCTCTTCCATCAAAAATGCCGGCCCGCCTTTTGTAAAGCAGACCGGCATGTCATCCTAACCTGTTATTTATCCGCGCCATTCCGTATCATCAACGGTGGTTTTAAAATCAGGCAGCACGATTTCGGGAAGTTTCTCTTTTTCAACCTTTTTAAGGTCTATTTCAGTCGGTTGCCCCACAAAGACAAGCCGCTCCTGAGGACATTTATTGCAGGCTGCGACCAGATCAGGCAGGCACTCCGCCGTATACGCGTCGTAATTAATCGCCGACAGGTTGTTTTCAACCGTAAACAGATCCGAGAATTTGGTACAGGCCTTACATCCCATGCACCCCACATTACAAACACGCTTCACATCCTTGCCGGCATCCTTGTTGGAGCAGGTCACCACCAGTATTTGAGCCGCCTTAAAAGGCGCCATGGTGATAATGTTCCGGGGACAGACCTTTGCACAGGCTTGGCATCCCACACATTTCTTATAATCTACGGTCGCCAGGCCATCAACAATATGAAGGGCGTCATAATCGCACACCGAAGCGCAATCGCCTAGGCCCAGGCATCCGTAAGTGCACCCCTGCACATCCGCGACCAGGTTCGCCGCTGCGCAACGCTGCTCGCCCCGGTATTCATTTCTGTTCAGCCGGTCTTTGTAAGTAGCGCCACAATGAATCACCGGCCGATAAGGTGCACTTTGCGTGACCTCAACCCCCATAATGGCTGCAATCCCAGCCGCGCAACTGGCCCCACCAACGTTACACAAGGTCACCGGCACTTCTTTGCCCATCACAATCGCTTCTGCATAATCCCCGCAGCCCACGTATCCGCAACCACCGCAATTAGCGCCCGGAAGCACGCCAATGATGGCTTCCACCCGAGGATCAACCTCTACGTAGAACCGCTTATTGGCCCAACCTAATACATACCCGAAAATCACCGCCATCGTCACCAAGGTACTGGCGGAAAGGCCGACGGTTACCCAAGTCATATGCTATCTCCATTCAATTTTTTTCCGTCACCCGATTGCCGGCGAATTCACCAGTGAACACAATCAGGCACGAAGAATTAAGTAAGATTGGTAAAAAAACACATACGCATCGTGTCGAAGACACTGACCGTCATTTATTCCAGGTTTCAGACGGTTTGGGCAGATCGGCACTTGCAACCTGAGGTGCGGCCACGGATGTAATCGCTTTTCGCAATCCCTTGTCCACGCCGGTAAAGCCCATAAACGACATCGCCAGTATACCAGCCACAATCAAGGTAATGGCAGCCCCTTGAAACGGCTTGGGAATATCACAGAGCATGAGTTCTTCCCGTATGCCGGCCATGATCACAATCGCGATGGTAAACCCGATGCCACCGAACACCGCCAGGGTCATGGAACGACCCAGATCCCAAGCATCCGCTGGGTTATCCACACCAACCACATTGCTCATAATAGTCAAACAGGCAAACAAAATGGCACAGTTCGTTGTAATCAAGGGCAGAAAAACACCGAATGATTTATACAGGGGAGGATAAAATTTTCGAACATACATTTCTACGAATTGTACGGATGAAGCAATCGCAAAAATATAAACGATATAACACAGAATGGTTAAATCGATTTTTGCTGCGGCTTCCGGCGCCATAAAAAAACCACCCACAGTTGTAGAAATCCAAGCGCCTGGCATCAGCACAAAGGTCGTAATAGCCCAGCTCAACAGCGCGGCAATGGAAATGACGAATGTAACGGCAAAGCCCATGCCAACCGCCATTTCAACTCTTCGCGACACACCAATGAACGGGCAGATACCGACAAAATAATAGAGCACGAAGTTGTTGATCAGGGCGGCGCCCATGGCAATAAGCACGATATCAATCAAATAATTCATAACACACTACCTCTTCAGGTTGTCTATTCCAAGCAATCGGCCCTTTTTCACCTTGCATATTAGCTTTTCATAGATTTTCGGATGCTTATCCAATTAACAATCCCCAGCAACAAACCAAAGGTAAGAAACGCACCCGGCGGCAACACCATGATGCCCCAATCAGGCCAAGCTGTCGGAAGAACCCGAAAACCAAACAGCATACCGGTACCCATGATTTCGCGAACCGCCGCGATGCTGCCTAGAGCCAAACCAAATCCAAGAGACTGACCGATCGCATCTGCACCGGCTGTAAAAACCGATTGCCTTGACGCACAAATCTCACAACGACCGATAATGATGCAATTCACAATAATGAGGGGAATGTACGGCCCAAGGGCTTTGCTCATCTGGTAGAGATAAGCCGCTAAAAACCGATCGGCGATGGTGACAAAGGTGGCGATGGTCAGCGTGAAGATCACAATTCGCAAGTGCGGTTGAAGCAGGTTTCGAATCAAGCTGATAATAACGTTCGCACAAAACAATACAAACATGACCGCACCGGCCATGGTCAACGCTGCCTGCATGCCATTCGTCACGGCAAGGGTGGGGCACAGGCCAAGTAATTGACGGTATACCGGGTTTTCAGGCAAAATACCCTGAATAAACCTTTCCATTGGGGTTGGGCCTTCAGCCATAACAATTTTCCTCTTAATATAAAATCTGTAATGGATTTTCACGGTGCCGGCAAATCGGCATGCCATGTATTATTTAAGCTTATCTTTCAGGTCTCCGAGCGTGATATTCACAATGCTGCATACACTGTCGGAAGATATGGTGGCACCTGAGACCGAATCGATTTCTTCTGGCGCCTTCGCGCCGGACTTGGTGACCCGCAGGGGTTGAAGCGTACTTTTCCCGATAAACTGGCCTCGCCATTTTGTTTCGATGATTTTATTCCCCAATCCCGGCGTTTCTTTCTGATCCAGAATAAACAAGCCTGTTATTTTCTCTGCACCAGCATCAAGACCCACCAGAAGCTCAATCTTATCGGCATACCCCTGTCCTTTGGCTTTTACCACCCACCCGGAGCGTTTTCCTTCCTTTGCAGTGTCATAAACACTGTAGTAGGTCGTTTTAACCGGTGTTTTTACTTCGATCTGGCGAGGCGCGATCGTAATCTGCTGCGTGTTCTGAAGTTGAGCAGCAGTTTCTTGGCCATAGACCAGCTCCGGCACTTTCTCCAATGTTTCATTCAGCTTATTGGCCTCTATGGTCGGTCCTAACGTCATTTGAACAGCCGCCAATGCAGAGCCGAAACAAACAGCCAGCAGCAGCACCAACCAAGCTTGGACCAAATAATTTTGCTTTAAACGGGACGAGCCAGCGGATTTTTCCGAATTTTCAGCTCCCATGTCACTATTTCCTTCATATTTTCGCGATTAATACCTTTTACTGCCTAAACCGTTATTGCCGAGGCCTATCGGCTGGGTACCAATGGAATTCCACCGAACGGCTCCGGAACCGTCCAGCGATTAATCAACGGCGTCACGCCGTTCATCAGCAGAACAGCAAACATAACGCCCTCCGGATAGCCGCTGTAAAGCCGCAGCAACATGATAAAGCCGCCCACACCAATGCCGAAAATCCATTTTCCCTTCGGCGTTACCGGACTTGATACCGGGTCCGTGGCGATAAAAAACGCACCGAACAGAAGAGCGCCGCCGGTCAGATGGTGCATGGCCGTCCAAGGGGCGGTCATGTCGACCAGATTCGCCAAAAAGGCGATCATGCCCGCCGTCAGAATCACACCGGCCGGGATTTCCCAGGATGCTGTGCGCCTGACACAGAGAAAAATGCCGCCCAACAAACAAGCAAGCGCACTGGTTTCCCCCAACGATCCATTGGTGTTGCCGAGCAAAAGTGCCAACAACGGGGTACTGATGCCAGCCTGCTTAAACGCGGTCAGCGGGGTGGCTTGAGACATAATATCCACCGTCCCGGCTGAAATTTCATACCCGGAGGCGCCCATCAACCCGGCAAAGGCGATCATCACAAAGGCTCGTCCCACCATGGCCGGATTGAAAATATTCATGCCGAGACCGCCGAAAATGATTTTTCCGAAACCCATGGCCACCGCCGAGGCAATCACCCCTACAAACCAAGGTGCCGGACCGGGCAAGGACAATCCCAAAATCACGCCTGTCACCGCGGCAGAAAAATCATTTAAACAAAGATCGTTCCCACGAAGCCGGGTAAAGGCCGCTTCGGCGGCGAGGCAACTTATCACGCAGATACCGATTTGCTTGACGGCATACCAGTGAAACACGTATACTGCCACAAGAACCATCGGCGCCAACCCGATCAGCACATCGATCATAACTGTCTGTGTGGTCCGCCCGGTCCCGGGCAAATGGGGTGAAGGGGCCACGTTCAGTGCGGATTTTATCGATTCAGCTTCCATTTTTTTTAATTTCGCTCCGTCTCACTATAATTTGGTTCATCGGACCTATCTTTCCCAGGCCTACCGCTTGGCCATCAGCAACGCTTTGCCCGTCCGGACGAGCTGTACGATCGGCAGATTCGCTGGGCAAATATAAGCACAACACCCGCATTCAAAACAGGCCATAATATGATATCGTTGAGCCAGTTCCAGATCCTTATGCCGGGATGCCAGCGCCAGTTTGGTGGGAACAAGGTTCATGGGACAGGCATCCACGCATCGGCCGCAACGAATACAGGCCGTCTCATCGGCTTTTTGAACATCCTCGGTCGTTAACACGGTGAGCGCGCTGGTGCCTTTGGTTACTGGCATGGCTAAATCCGTAAACGCAAATCCCATCATCGGACCCCCCGCCACTAAACGCCCCGCATTCAGCTTCAATCCGCCGCAATAAGCCACCAGTTCCCCAAAAGCGATGCCGATCGGAACCAATAGATTTTTCGGTTGCGCAATGCCGCCACCGGTAACACACACCACCCGGTGCGTCAGGGGTTTGCCCCGCAGAACAGCCCCTGCAATCGCCGCGGCGGTTCCCACATTGGTCACGGCAACACCCACATCCATGGGAAGGCCGCCGACCGGTACCTCGCGGCCCACCAAGGCTTTGATCAACTGTTTTTCACTTCCCTGCGGGTATTTGGTATGAATGACACAAACCTTAACCGCGGTACCGGCAGCAGCCGCTTTAAGCGCTTCCACGGCTTTGGGCTTATTGTCTTCAATGCCGATGGCAATGGTCTCCGCACCCACGGCACGCGCCGCCAGAATGGCGCCCGCGATGATCGGCTCGGACGCCTCCAGCATCAGCCGGTAATCAGTGGTCAGGTACGGCTCGCACTCACACCCGTTCACCAACAGGGCTTCGATCGGTTTTTTCTCATTTTTGGCGAATTTGACATGCGTCGGAAACGCTGCCCCGCCCTGGCCGACGATACCGGCTTGTCGAATGGCGGCGCCGATCTTTTCAGGCGCAAATTCGGCCGCCTCATTCAGCGACCATTTCCCGCCAAAGGTTTCTTCCCACAATTGATCCGCGGAAATTTGATCCCCTTCCGCCACAATGGGAATGGCCGGCACATGCCTGCCGTTGGGAAGGGTGGTAACGCCGGTTTTCTGGACCTTACCATTGATGGGGGAATGGATCGGCGCGGAAACGAACGCTTCCGCGTTGGCGACCATCTCGCCATATGATACCGCTTGCTTTGCCTTCACAATCGGCGCACAGGGCGCGCCCACATGTTGGGTCAAGGGCAGCAGAACACTATTTGCCGCCGGGATTACTTCAATCGGCACATCGCTTGAAAAGTTTTTCCTCTCCGGCGGGTGAACGCCGTGAGCGAATGTGCCACTGCCCGGCAACCCTTCCAGGCCAAGGCTCATGATGCCTCCTTGAAACGATTCCGCTTTAGTCGCATCATCGGAAATTAAGCGAAGAAGGCTCACCCGATGTTAAATTCACGAATCTAATTCGGTTTTAAATTTTGATAATGAATGCTCTCCCGCTTCAAAGTAAAGCGGGCCGAGGCTTCAGCCGGTTGAAATGACCCGATGCAAAAAAGGACAACACAAAATTCGAGCTGTCATCGCTTGCGCAGATCATCTTCTCACTCGCGCATCACTTGTGCACAAGGAGATATTTTATGCCTCCAATTCCAGCGCTTGTCAAATTATATTTTAGCTGTCGCCGCCATCCGGCCGACAATAAACTCCCCTATTTTTTCGGCGGACAAACCAAACAGCGCGTCCATGTCCATCAGATTTAAGTATTCGTCATCCCAAGAAATATTGTTCTCTTGAACGATGTTTTTAATGTGCTCATACTTACCGCCCAGCGCCTTGACCCTGGCCGTTAACGGCACCTCGGGTTTAAACGCGATGTTGAGCAGCAGCAAGAACTCGATCATATTCGGTGTTTCAGGCGATGCGGAAATAATCGGAATCACAATAATACTGCGATCGTCCTTTCGGCCTTTGCCGATATAGACATTTCCCTGCCGCACAATGATTCGTTTGGTGCCCTTGAGTCGATGGTCTTTTTCAACCCGCGAGGGAATCGAATTCAGGATACCGCTTTTTGCAATTACCTCAATGGTGGTATCGTCGGTTAACTCACCGAGAAGATTCAACCCGCCGATCCGATATAAAATGGCCCCCTTGACCTCCGACACGATTCCCTGCAGATGCTTCAACACAATAATATTGTGATTGACCAATTGGGAGAGCGTGACGCCATGCACGCCAAGCACATCAAACAAAATCCCCTCCACCTTCTCTTTGATTCGGCTGGTTCCCACCGTCACGGTTTTTGCCTGATGCTTAATGGCATCTACAGGTCTGGCCATGATATTGATGGATTTTCCCATCACTTCAAAAAAGGTTTCCAGCATTTTCCGGGCAGTGCCCTTAGTACCGAAATCAAGTTCGAAATCAGAAGCGGGCAGCCTGCCCGAGAGATATTTGAGCAATAGAATAATCTCCGAAGCCAGTGCAATGGGCATTGGAGAGTCCGTTGCCCGTTGGCGGACTCGAACCTGGTTGTAAAACTTGGCAACCGTTTCACGGAAGGACTTTTCCAAGATGACTTCAAAGACATCCAGGCCCTCGGCCACATGCCGGTCGACCGCTTTATGAAAATCCGACCGGTATTCAAAGAGAAATCTCGATCCGTCGTGAATGGCGAGGGCCGCATAATATCCCCAGAGATGACCAACCAGGGTATTTAATATCGGCGATAGGTGCTGCGGAACCGCCGGAACATGAAACACCGAATCCGCATAGGGCGCAAAGCGATCTTCCCCCTCATCCGTAATGACCACCGGCGTGGCCTTATGAGCCTTGAATATGGCCGTATCTTTTATAATATCCCCCAAAACCGACGGCTTGGTGCCGGCGGCGCAAATAATAATCAGGGGCTCTGAAGACAAATCAATATGCTTTTTGTCTTCCACATAATCTGATGAGATGGTCTTATAGCACAGCTCACTGAGTTTGATACGGATTTCATCAGCAGCCGCCTTATTGGGGCCGCTGCCGACGGCCGCCCAGTAAGTTTTGGCCGGCGCGAATTTCCGGGCCGAACGCTCAATCTCCGTCTTATCGGCCAGAACAGCTCTCATGTGCTCCGGAATCCTTAACAGGCGCAGTATCTCTTCCGAGATAAACTCAGGCGATCTTTTGCCTTTGAGTTCGGCAATAAAAAGTCCCAACAGCGCACCTGCAATAATCTGAGAATAAAACGCCTTGGTGGACGCCACCGACATCTCAATATCCCGACCGCTGCTGGTATAGATCACACCACCGACTTTAAAGGTGATGTCCGAATCCCGTCGATTGACAATGGCAATGCTGTGTGCCCCGCGCGCCCGAACCATATCGATCGTTCGATTGGTGTCGGTGGTCGTACCGGATTGGCTGATGGCAACAACCAGGGTATCGGCCATGCTGCGGGCGTCGGAATCCTCCCCTTGAATACGAAATCCGCTCAACTCCGAGGCCTTTAATGCCGTAATGGGCAATACCGGATCATTCAAATAGTAGTTGAGAATATCGGCGCAAGCCTTGGCCGCAATGCCTGCGGTCCCCTGCCCCACAAAATAGATTCGCCGAATGGGCGCAGCATCATTGCGGCCGGTCAATGCATCCCGCAATTGCACCGGCACCATGGTTTCATTCAGAGCCACCCGGTAGCGCCGCAAGCCATCTTTTTCTTCAATTTTCCATCGATTATGCAGGGTTTTTTCCACCGAAGCCGGAGACTCGGAAATCTCCTTTAAAAAATAATGGGGAAACCCCTGCCGATCGATATCGCGGGTGGTCAGTTCGGTTCTCTTGATATCGTTTTCAGATAGGATGATTGGGGTGCCGTCATAATACATGGCCTCAATGCCGTCAAGACCGGCGCCTCCTTCCCGATTGAGTATAAAAAGTTGGCCTTGTGTCGGGCCGTTTTTCCCCTCAATCACCTTCTCGCCGTTCAATTTGATATACCGTTCTGTTTCTTCGACAAAACCGTAAACCTCTGATACGGTCATAAAATTATCATCGGCAAGCCCCACAAAAATTGCTTGCCCGCTGCCTCTTTGCGCCAGAAAAAGTTTCCCCGGAGCCAGGTCAGTTTGAATCGCGATAGCATGCGATCCATCAAAATCATTTACCGCCAGCCGAAATGCTTCCGCTATATCATGGTCTTGCTGAATGTATTTTTGAATCTGAAGCGGAATAATTTTTGTGTCGGTTGTAATCTCCTCGGGTATCCTGACCCCGCTTTGCGCCAGCGTTTCGGTAAGCGCCAGATGGTTATCGATATCGCCATTAAGACAGGCCTGAATAATTCCAACCGACTCAACCCCATGGGCGGCCCGATTATCCACCGGATGACAGTTTGCCTCACAAATGGCGCCGACCGATGCCCACCGGGTGTGACTCGACAGGGAGTAATGTTCATAGGCACACTCGGTAAGCGCCTGAAATATCACATCCGCTGATATCTGTTCACGAATAAAACGAATGTTATCCCCGAGGCTGCCGATTTCGGCAGCCACCTTGTAGGTCATACAAACAGCCGTCGTTTTGACCCCTTGGCCATTCGTTGTTTCACGGACGCTGATCCCCCGGTTGAGCAGTATCGATCGGTTCTTTCGCTCGGAAAATTCAGCCGAAAGCCTCCCGTTTTCCCGCTGAGACAGTGACGTCTCGAATCGTTCATATTCGCCGGCCGACATGCTCATCAGAACGGAGATGCCGGCCGAATCCCGCCCCCGAACCTCGAGCCGATCCATGCTGTTAAGCACCGCATTGATTTCTTTATATAGCTTGAAGGATGACGCCTTCCGAGGCGAACCATCTCCGCCGGCCAGCAATTTTACTTTTTCGATGTTATCCAAAATCTCTGCATTCAGGCACCACCGGACATCCTTTAAATCCTCAATGCACGCCGTCATCGCCGGCACCACATCAACGGGCAACATGCCGAGCTTCGCTTTAAGCAGATTTTCCTCCACCACGATAAAATGAGCCAACCGATCGGCGTAATCCGCAAACGCGCGCTGCACTTCTGGCTGAGCACATACCTGAAAAAACGCATTGGACCGTTTAAATTGTCGCACGGTTTTCAACAGGGTACCCACGGTACCAGCGCCGGAAAAATAATCCGTGGCAACTGGCAGGTTCTGTTCGAGGCAAAAATGAAGCCCACGCGCTTCAATCCGTGAAATCAATTCCGCCAGCGGCCGAATATCAATACGGTCAATACCGTCTTCACGGGATTTAACGGAAACAAGACCGGCCAGCCCGCAGTTGAGAACCGTCGAACGGCAAGGGAAAAACACGATGGCGCCCGCAGGCACTTGCCTCATGTGCCTGCCAAAATAGACGCGCGATAACAGCGTGTTTCGAATTCGCTCTTTGCATCCTGAGATTGACACCCGGGTTGCGCTGAAAAAGCGTTTCATCTATTCGCTACATCCTTTCGTAAAAGCCCCTGATTCGTTCCCGCGTCATTAGTTTTTTCCAATCGCTTCCAAGGGCGTTTTCCCAAAGCGGCGCCAGAAAAAGCGCCACATCGATCATTTTTTCCATGTTCTCATTGGACATGCCGGCTACGAGGTTACGCGGTAGCAAAATGCCGTTTTTATCCGCCATGATACGAAATTCCCGAACCCCTTCCGGGTAAAACTCCTCCAGGTAATCAAAAACGATGCTGTTGCCGATCCCGTGATGCAGGCCCAGCACATAGGAAAGCCCGTAGGAAAGTGCATGGCAAACCCCCACCTGCGAATAGGCGATGCTCATGCCCCCGAAATAGGACGCCATCATGAGTTTATCTTCGCCTTCAGCGCTTCTGGGGTGCAAAAAGACATCTCGGCACAATTCAAGGGATTTCCCGCCGTAAGCCTTGCTGAATTCGTTTAAATAGGTTCCGGTCAGCGACTCCACGCAATGAATATAACAATCCATACCGGTATAAAATCGCTGCTCGTCCGGGGCGTTTTCAATCAGCTCCGGATCGAGCACCACCTGGTCAAATACCGTGTGATCCGAGTTGATGCCCAATTTCCTTTCCGGCCCGGATAATACGGTCGTGCGGGAAACCTCGGCGCCGGTTCCGGACAGCGTGGGAATGCCAACGTGGTATACTGCCGGCTGTTGAATCAGATCCCATCCCTGATAATCTGCGGAACTGCCTGGATTTGTCAGCATGAGTGAAACCGCTTTGGCCAAATCCATGGTGCTGCCGCCCCCGATACCAATCACCCCATCGGGCAACCGGCCGGTTACGGTCTTGATCTCGGCAGTCAGTGCATCGACGTATTTTGTTTTGGGCTCATCCGTCACATTGACCCAAATACGACGGTCATTGTCCTGCATCGGCAACCGACGCTCTAACTCGCCGTTTTTAAATACATCATCCACTAAGAACACCACACAAGAAGAATCTGCACGGCGCCGGGGTGCTAAAATATCACCCAACTGGGCAAAGCAGCCACGGCCGAATACCACGTGCGAAACCACTTTAAAATTCCGGAACATAGATTTTCCTTCTTTGAGTTTATATGGGTTGGAGTTATCGCGTTTTTTGGATGGGTTGCTTTGTATGCCATCAGACCGGTTCAATCACGCGCAAACACCCCGCAAATCGCCTCAATCCGCTGCTGCAACTGCGCCGGTGTCCAGGATAACTTAATCTGCATTGAAAGGGTCCTGCTCATGATTCCATCCGATTGGGGTAAAGAAAGGTTGTTATAATCGCAGGCCGAAGGATGATTCAAACGGGTTATCGATAGCGGTGCCGGGGAAGAGAGCCGCCGCAAGTGATCCCATCTGCGAATATAATGCCAGTTATTATCATACCAATAAAAACATCCGTCCACGCCTGCCTGTCCCAATGCCCCCGCAATCTGACGAGCGCGCGTCTCGCTGGGCAGCAAGAAAGACAGAAAGGTGGCCGAGTCTCCGGCAGGATCGGGAAGATGCCGAAAACGAACCTCGGAATATTTATTTAGGGCGTCCTTAATCGCTTTTTTATTGGCCCGTTGCGTTTCTATAATACAGTCCAGCTTTCGCAATTGCGCCAAGCCGACCGCTGCATTCAGTTCACAGATTCGGTAGTTGGCGCCCAAAATTTCATGGTTTTCAAGGCCTCTGTCATTTCCGATATGATCGTGACCGTGATCCGAAAAGGCGGCGGCAAGAAGATAGCGATTTGAATCGTCGGTGATCACCGCCCCGCCCTCGCCGCAGGTAATGGTCTTAACGGCATCAAACGAAAAGCACCCCATGTGGCCAAAACTTCCCAGCGCTTTTCCCCGAAAAGTGCCGCCCACGGCCTGGCAGGCATCTTCAATCAGGACCAGGCCCTTATCATCGCAAAGGCGGCGGATTTGATCGATTTGAGCCATGGCACCGCACATATGAACCGTGATCACCGCTCGGGTCCGCGGTGTCACCACCGCCTCTATACTTTTAGGATCAAGGCACAGCGTTTCATCAATTTCCGAGAACACGGGAATGGCACCCGCGTTGATTACCGCCTCAATCGTGGCCAAAAAGGTAAAGGGCGGCACAATCACTTCATCACCGGCGCCGATTCCGCAGGCAGCAAGGGCGATACTCAACGCCGCCGTACCGCTAGAGCATAAATGGCAGTACTTCACGCCGAGTTTTTCGGAAAGTGCGGATTCAAATGCCTTGGCTTTCCAATGGCCCTTGCGCGCCCCGTCAAACCCGTAGCGGAACAAAACGCCCGTTTCCAGAACGTCTCCCACCTCTTTTCTTTCCTCATCGCCGAAAATTTCGAATCCCGGCATAGTCTGTCTCCTTTTTAGCTCCTGGCGC
Source organism: Desulfobacterales bacterium (assembly GCA_034003325.1). NCBI lineage: Bacteria > Pseudomonadati > Thermodesulfobacteriota > Desulfobacteria > Desulfobacterales > Desulfobacterales bacterium. Next base: position 125,271 of record JAVEYW010000006.1, on the reverse strand, counting down.
TCTTTTGGGGCGTTGCCCGGCGGGCTGAAAAATAATCATTGAAATAATGTTTGATGACCATTTTGGCATACTCGTTGGCCCGGGTGCCGATATAGTCTTCATGGGCAACCACAATCGCCAGCGCAATCGCCTTTTGCCCGTTCTTTTCTTCCGCAAACCCCACAAACCAATCGATACGGGCATCCCGAGTCTGATTATCAATGGAGCCTGTTTTTCCGCCGATAGCCAACTGCGATAACACGCGGTCTTTTTGATATCCCCGAAATGCTTTTCGGCAGGTGCCGGAACGAATGGTTCCCTGCATCAACTGCTGAAGCTGATCACAAGTCTCGGCGCGAATGGTTGGGCCAACCATGAATTTTCCGCCTCGATACAACAGCGTGCCGTTCGGTTCGGTAATGGAATCAATGATGGTCGGCTCAGGCATCTGTCCCCCATTGACAATGGCCGCGGCAATCAACGCACCATGAAGCGGGGATAAGGTGGTCCGCCGGTTAAAACCGCTGGCAATCTCGGCCAGTTGGTATCGCTCGTCCGTTAATGTCACGCTGCTAGGCTGAATTGCCGCTTCAAAGTCTATCTGGCGATTGAAGCCAAAGGCATCCGCATACTTGGTGAGAACGGACTGTCCCAATCGCAAACAGCCCAACTTACCGAAAACCGGATTGATGGACTGCGCAAAGGCGTCTTTTAAGGAAGTTCGGCTCGTGTAGCGGGAGTTATTTTCCTTGAGCTGGGTTTTATACAAGGTGTATTTGCCGCCGTTGAAAGAAAGTGCCGAATCCGGGTTCAAGCCGCCCGCTTCCAATGCCGCAGACGCTGTGACGATTTTAAACACGCTGGCGGCCGGAAATTGACTGTCCAGACAAGGATTGATGTCGGTTGGCTGCTTGTTAAAACCGACCATGGCCAGAATTCGACCGGTTGCGGGCTCCAGGACGACCATGCCGGTATGCCGGGAAATGGAGCCCTTTAGTCGATCCAGCAAAAATTGCTGCAAAGAAAGATCGAGACTGGTATCGACATGAACCGGCGTTCCATGCACTTGCAGCGTAAAACTCTGTTCTGTCAGATTCGTAATGGGCTCATTTACCAACAGTGTCTGTATATCACTCTTGGTCAGCGGAGAATTAAGCTTGGTACCAATGTGCTTGTCCGTTGCAACCGGGGAAACCAGGCTGTCTTCCCGGTTCATAACGTCCGAAAGATACCGTTGCCCCCCCCAAATCAGGAGGGTCAAGACGGCCAGGCAAACAACACGAGGCACAAGTTTTCGGCGAACAAGGGCCTTCCGCTGATAAAGGCGTTGAGCGGTGCGCCAATCCATTCGGGGTGTATTTTTCAGATCGATCTTGGGATTTAAGGCCATCATGAACGCTTTTGACCGAGTTTCTCCAGTTTCAGTTGGCTAACGACGACACCTAGCTTAATCGCGTCCCCGGCTTAACCGCCTTATCCACTGTGGCGATGGTCGGGCCGGCGTCATCCACCGCAGCCAGCAACATTCCTTTGGATAAAACGCCCATGAGTTTGGCGGGTTTGAGGTTGGCGATAATAATAACCTGTTTCCCAACCAGGTCCTCGGGTTCATATTGGAGCGCAATTCCGGACACAATGGTCCGCCGAGTTCCCATATCGACTTCAAGTTCAAGCAGTTTTTTAGCCCGGGGGACTGCCTGAGCCTTTACCACGGTCGCAACCCGCAGGTCAACCTTGGCAAAATCTTCTATGGTAATTTCCGGTTTTAATTCCGTCTCCACGGGAATCGAGTCCGCCACGGGAGATGCCTCCGTTTTATTCTTCTGCATGTCAATCCGGGGAAAAAGAACGATTGATTTCGGCAGCCGGGTTCCCGGTTGCGTGAGCCGCCACATCTTTAATTGTTCGATGGCATAAAACGGCAAAGCGGGATCCATTCCCAGATGCGTCTGCATCTTTACAGCCGTATCCGGCATCACCGGATAAATCAAGCCGGAAATGATTCGAAGCCCTTCCAAAAGGTTGTAAATGACAGCTTCAAGCTCTTTCCGACTCGTTTTTTTCTTCGCAAGTTCCCAGGGAGCTGTCGTATCGATATATTTGTTGAGCTGATTAATAAATTCCCAGACCCAGCCCAAAGCCTTGTTAAAGGCAAACGCCTCCATGGCCATGTCATACTCGGCCACTATTCTTCCGGCCGAAGCCTGCAACCCTAGCTTCAGATCATTTTCAACGGTTCCATCCACACTCGGCACCACCCCGGAAAAATACTTATGCGCCATGGCAATGACTCTTGAAAATAAATTTCCCAAATCATTGGCCAAATCCGAGTTGATGCGCTGAACCAGCAATTCCTCGGAAAAACCGGCATCCAAGCCAAAGGACATCTCGCGCATTAAAAAATAGCGAAACGCATCCACACCGTAATCATTTTTCAAATTCAGCGGATCCACGACATTCCCGATGCTTTTGGACATTTTGCTCTGATCGATATTCCAGTATCCATGCACATTGAGGTGATTAAAAACGGGAATACCCGCGGATTTGAGCATGATCGGCCAGTAAATACCGTGAGGTTTCAGAATGTCCTTGGCCACCACATGTTGCACCGAAGGCCAAAACTTCTTAAACTGCGCGCCATCCGGATACCCCAGCGCGCTTAAGTAATTGATCAGCGCATCAAACCACACATAGGTGACATAATTAACGTCAAACGGAAGGGTGATGCCCCATTGTAGCCTGGACTTGGGCCTTGAAATACAAAGATCTTCCAATGGTTCTTTGAGAAAAGACAGTACCTCGTTCCGATAACGCTCGGGACGAATAAAATCGGGATGCGCTTTAATATGGTCGATCAGCCAATCCTGATAATTGCTCATCCGGAAAAAATAATTCGATTCCTTTATGATTTCCGGCGCGGTTTCATGGTCCGGGCATTTGCCGTCCACCAACTCGCGTTCCGTATAAAACCGCTCGCAGCCGTAACAGTAAAGCCCCTCGTATTCGCTGAAATAGATATCCCCCTGATCATAAATCTTTTGAAGAATTTGCTCTACCACGGCGATATGGGAAGGATCCGTGGTACGAATAAAGGCATTGTGCCGAATATTCAACTCCGGCCACAGCGCCCTGAACAGCCCACTGATCTTATCCACGTAGATTCTCGGGGAAAGCCCTTCTTTTTTCGCGGCACGAACAATTTTATCACCGTGCTCATCCGTACCGGTCAGAAAAAACGTCTCCTGTTTTTTCATGGAATGAAACCGGGAGACTACGTCCGCAACGATGGTGGTATATGCATGGCCCAAATGCGGACGCGCATTCACATAATAGATTGGGGTAGTAATGTAAAATGTATCCGAGGGCATACTTACTCCTGTTCCGTTATATCCAAATCTTCTATATCGTTTATTTCATCGTCGCAGGCGGTATGATTGTCTTCGGAATCCTCTTTCTTGATCGCATCGATCGGCACCTCCATCTCGATGCCGTCCTCTAAACGAACGGAAATCCGGTTGCCGATAACGTTGTGCCGAATCACCTTGCCGATGCCTTTTTCCGTCATGACCTTTTTGCCGATTTTGGGCAACCCTTTTTTTAATTGCCGGTAGGTTTCAAACTCATAGGTCAGGCAACACATCAACCGGCCGCATTGGCCGGAAATTTTGGTCGGATTTAATGAGAGCCCCTGTTCCTTTGCCATTCGAATGGACACCGGTTCAAATTTATCCAGAAAAGAGGCGCAACACAGCACGCGACCGCATCGGCCGAGCCCGCCACACATTTTGGCCTGATTTCGAATGCCCACCTGGCGCATTTCAATCCGAGCCCCTAGTTTCTTAACCAACAGCTTGACCAATTGGCGAAAGTCGACACGTGATTCGGCGGTAAAGAAAAAAGTGAGTTTACCGCCGTCAAAGGTGCTTTCCACTGAAAAAAGGTTCATGCTCAGGTTAAGTTCCTTGATACACTCCACACAATAGGCATGCGCATCTTTTTCGGTCTGCCGGTTCTTTTCGATCTGAGAAAAATCGGTTTGGTTGGCCGGGCGAAAGATCTTTTTCAACGGGCGGGGGGCATCCATTTCATCATAGGGCCGGGGCATCATCGCCACAGTGCCGAACCCCAGCCCCTGTTCGGTTTCGACAATCACATGATCCCCCGGATTGAGCACATAGGCACCGCATTCAAAGTCATAAACCTTTCCTGCGGATTTAAACCGGATTCCAACTACTTTTTTCATATCGTCATCTTAGCTGTTCATCTTAAGATTCTTGAACCGGATCAAGCCGATCCGATGGCGCGAGCGGCTGCCGGCAGATGGCCCGCCAAGCGCATCAATAAGCGCTCAACCGTCAGCCGGGCATTGGCGTTTGCCTGAATATGCTTACGGGCCGTCTCGATTGCCTCCATATGTAAAAGGATATCCGTCTCATTCATATGTTCGGCGGCGCGCTGAATTCTGCTCGCAAGGTCCTCGTTCATGATTGCCCCCCGCCGAAATCCACACACGGCCAAATCCCGGTAAAGGATGGTTAACATATCCATTGCATCCATCAATTTATGTTTATTCTCCACCAATCGAAGCGCCAAAGCCATCAGGACCGATATCGAACGCTTGGTGGAAGGCGTCACCTCCAGAAACCCGCCGGCATCAATCAGCCAACGGCGCGTATCGGACCAGTTTTGCCGGTAAAAACGAAGCGCCCGTCCATAACTACCGTCCGCCATCGCGGCCAGTGCATTGGCTGTGTCAGCGGGTAATGCCTGGTTTTCAATCAACAAGGCCGCCAGGCTTTGCCTGGACAGGGGATTGAATCGAATTCGCCTGCAGCGGGAAACAATGGTAGGAAGAAGGTCTGCTGTACCACGAGCGGTTAAAATCAGAATCGTTCGGTCCGGAGGCTCTTCCAAAACTTTCAAAAGGGCATTGCCCGCCTCCGAATTCATGGCGTGAGCATCGGAAATAATCACCACCCGCCAACTCGCCTCATACGGCTTCATGGCCAGAATATGAAGCAATTCACGAATCTGGGCGATCCGAACAAATTGTCCAACCGGCGCAATTCGAATGACATCCGGGTGGCTATCGGCCTGAATCTTCTTGCAAGAGCGGCACTGTCCGCATGCCATCGGCAACCCGGCCATTTCATCCGCGCCAGCCTCGGCGCAAGCGTCATCGCCTGGATTCAAACCGGTGGAAACCCGGTTGCCCGTGCAGTTGCATACCATGGCAAAGGCCAAAGCCGTGGTTCGCTTGCCGACACCGTCACTGCCCGTAAATAGCATGGCATGCGGTATCTTACCTGCCCGGGAAAAGGCGGTCAAAATACGGATAGGCTGTTGCTGATCTTTAATGCATGCAAACCCGATCACGCCATTAACTATCAACCCGTTCCTTTAATTCTTTTCCGGACTTAAAGAACGGCAAGCGTTTGGGCTTGATGACAACTTTATCGCCGGTTTTGGGATTTCGCCCCGTATAGCTTTTATACTCTTTTACAAAAAAGCTGCATAAGCCGCGAATTTCTACACGCTCTCCCTGAGCCATCGCATCGGCCATATTGTCAAAAAACAACTGCACCACCTTTGCCGCCTCTGCCTTGGAAATGTTTGCATCGTTTTTCAATGCCGCAATAATTTCCAATTTGTTCATATGTCCTCCTTGCGCCCTGAAGCTGGTATTCAGCAATTAATATTCCTTTTTATTAACCGGGTGTTAATAGGAAGTCAAGCAGTTATGATAGAAATGCCGGCTGGATTTCCACATCCTGCGCATCAACCTCCACGGCCGCATACTGGCCGAGCGCCTCCACATTCACGATCACTCGCCCGCTTCCCTTATAGCGAACGAAAATCCCGACGATACCCGTGAAAGGCCCGCTTAATACCACCACCCGGTCTCCCGGTTGGAATCGGTTCCCCGTCTCTATCGGAAACTCCCCACTGACCATTATTTTGAGCGAATCGATCACATCGTTTGCGACGGAAATCGGTTCGTTTTTATTCCCGATAAGCCTCACGGCGCCGACGGTTTTAAGAATTTCCAGGTAAGCGTAAGGATTCAGATCCGTTTTGACAAAAAGATATCCCGGAAACAGCGGTACCCGAATCATTTTTTTCCGGTCCTTACGTTTACTCTGAACCAGCGCCTTGGGCAAAAATACATCCACCGATTTTTTAACCAACCCGTCATGCACTACGTTTTCAAAACGGCTCTTCGTATGCAGCACATACCAAGCGGGTGTCAGATTATCTCCACTCATATCAACTGTCTCTTTTTTTCACACGGGCTGTCGTCGATTCCATCCGCTGGCTAAACGCCATGATTGTTTTCTTTGTTGCCGGGTCAAGCCGTTCAAAATCGGGTTTTTAATCGGTCCTATCCCAGCGCTCGTAATAAGGGGTTTTCCCGATGGCGCGGCCGCCAGAGCCAAATTCCCCCAATCCATAAAGTGATATGGAGAATAATAACTGCTCGTCTTCGTCTTCCTTGGCGTATCCGATGTTAACGGACCAACATCCGGCTTTAAATGAAACGCCGGCACCTTTCTCAATATCCCGACTGTCCAGCAAATTTCGTTCGAAATTCCCGTACACCCACAGCCATGAAGTGGCCTGCATGACCACATCCATGTAAATCGTTTCCAGCTGATCCTTCCTATAACGGCGTTCAATATAAAATTCATCTCCTCTGGTATCGGAAAGCCGGCAGGCCACATTATGAGCAATGAATTTATGGTCATAGGCGGACCACGCCGTATCCGCCAGCAAAGAGATGCTCTGCCAGGGGCTAAATTCTATCTCGGTCGTAATGGGTGAAAAAGGTTCCGGAAGATCCTCATCCTCTCTGAAAATATCATAGCTTTGTTCAAATTTTATCCGCGCGATCTGGTGATAATCGTAATCCGGAAGATCTTTCCCGGTTCCCTTGGCGTCCTCGGGCCGTTGAATGATCGATCGGGTAACGAAACTGTGCGTCCATGAATAGACAATGAGGTCTCTGTTTTCAAGACGGTCAATCTCATCAAATTCCGGGTATTTGCTCTGGCTGAGCTCGGGCACGTACTCATATCCGACCTGAAACCGCATGATATGCTTCATTCGATCGGCCCAGTCGGTGTCGATAGGATAGACCCGGTGCAGTTCCGATGAAAAATCGAGTTTAAAATCATAGGTCTCCCGGTTCATGGTCCGGTCTGTATCCCCTATAAAGTCATCAAATTTATCCAGATGCCATACGGTTTCCCGCAGCCCGACCGATGGCTCCGCACTCAGATAGTTGCCGAAACGATAAGGCAGATAAAACCGCGGATAAACATCCGTCCGATGGCCCCGGGTTCCGTCTTCCCGGTAAAAATAGGCGTATTCGGTTTCAAATCCAACGAATAGCGGCATGTTGAAGAGGGTCTGCCGGGCACCGGCAACCGATACTTCGGGAAGTCGCTGCACCGTTTCATCTTCCGTGTTCCGGCGGCGCGCAACCACATCATCAAGCCAGCGAACCTCAGTGTTCATGCTGACACTGGACCAAAGCCGGTTCAGCTTCAGCCGGTTGGTCCTAACCGGATCATTATAATCTTCCAGATCCCGTCCGAAATACTTTAAAAAATTAGCGTCGCTGTCATCAAAACCGGCGTATCCGGATTTAAATTCATGCAGGTAGTCCTGGTCGCTGAGAATATCCAGATCCAATTGAGCCGAGATGTCGAAGGGAAGCGCCTGATCATGTTTTGCTCTGAACCAGTAACGGTCGGAATTGGGCCGAAGCCCGTAACCGTCCAGATACCCGTAATCCGCGGTGGTGCTTCCAGTTCCGTCATCCACCTTTCGGTCCTTGAATCCATCCGCCATAAGTGTGCCGCGGCTATCTTCACTCAAGACATAACGATACTCCAATCCGAGTTTATTTCCCCGTTCGCCCATGAAATGCTCGTAAAGGGTCATGTCGGAATTCTCGTAAATCGCCCAAAAGAACGGCTGAATATACTCGGCCCCCTTTCGATCAGAACTGCCGAACTGAGGCATCAGCAGACCGGACTGACGTTTGGATTTAGCGGGAAACATAAAAAAGGGCGTGTAAAGAAGGGGAATGTCCTTCACCCGAAATACCGCATGGTGAACAACACCATACCCATCCAGCGTGACATCAAGCGTTTGCCCCGAGATGGACCATGCGGGGACATCACCGTCACAGGTGGTAATTTTCACGTTTTCAGCGGAATATTCATTCTCACTCGTTTTTTGAATCTTTTGGCCCGAGACATGATAATTTTTCTCTTTCAAAAAAAGCGTGCCGTCATAGAGCGTTCCGGTGCCGGTCGATAAATCCATTTCCATTCGCTCACCGGTCAGCGCATCCGCCCCTGAGGTAATCGTCACATTTCCCTGCGCCTCTCCTTTCAGGCTGGTACGGTTATAGCGAACTTCATCCGCGGTAAGCCGCACATTCTGCTTTTGAATAATCGCATTGCCGCTGGCAGTGGTCTGGTCGGTGTTTTTATCATAGGTCATGTTGTCCGCGTTGATCCGCCAGGGAGAAGAGGGGTCCGCCTCAAAATATTTTTCCAGATCAGCGGCATTCGTCAGGCTGCCGAACGATAGCAACCAGCAAGCTGCGAAAATAAAAAACAACCATTGGAAAGACAGTGAGAGCGGGTTTTGTTTCCCCCGAATGCAAGACGGCTTGTGGCATAAATCGGCCAAATGATGGCAGGTCTTTTTCTTCAAAGTTCTTTTCAGCCCCTTTCTCAAGTGGCACCGGCCGGTATTACGCATGCGCGTTATCCCTTATAATTAAGGTAAGGGGTTGGCAGGCCCCCTTAAGTCTTCGGGACCGGAAAATCAACGGACAACGAACGGTTCAAATCTTCGTATAAAGCCAATAATTATTGAAAAAGTCAAGATATAGATGTAGGGTGATCCATTATTAGAAGCTTCAAAATGCCGAAACATAACTGGCAGGGGATTAACCTTTCGCCTTGTATTCAGTACCGATGAAAATACTACTGACAAACGATGACGGAATTTATGCCGAAGGGCTTTGGGCACTCCAACAGGAGTTGGCCTTGCGCCATTCGGTATCCGTTGTCGCACCGGATCGGGAACGGACCGCGGTAGGCCATGGCATCACCCTGCATTCACCGCTTCGGGTCCACTCGGTCAGCATGAACGGCAGCGGCGAAGGTCTTGCCGTAAACGGCACTCCCGCGGATTGCGTCAAGTTGGGCGTTCTGGAACTGCTGGCAACCAAGCCTGACATCGTTATTTCGGGAATCAATCAGGGGGCCAATGTGGGCATTAATATCAACTACTCCGGAACCGTGTCCGCGGCCAGGGAAGCCGCTTTGTACGGACTGCCGGCTATTGCAGTCTCCGCGGAAAAAAGCCCCCGGCATCACTTGGCCGGCATAGCCGTGTTTATTACGGATTTGGCCGAAAAAACGCTGGAAAAGGGACTCCCGTTCGGCACCATTTTAAATGTTAATTTCCCGGGCGTGCCCATGGACCGGATATCCGGCGTGCGCGTAAGCAGCCAGTCCATTTCGCTCCTTGGAGATTATTATGAAAAACGCAATGACCCGCGAAACCGTCCTTATTACTGGCCGGGGTGCGATACCCAATGTGGATTTGTCAATCCGGATTCGGACGGCGCCGCCTTGAAAGATAACTATATCAGCATTACCCCCATCAAATGCGATATGACGGATTACGGTCTTATGGATGATTTAAAGACATGGAATATTGTGCTGAAAAGCAACCAATGATGACTCGGAAAAAAGGTCGGCAATAACATTTCAAGCAGCGTCGAATAGGTCTCTTAATTTTATGTTCATCACTCTGGAAGGCATTGAGGGGTCCGGGAAAACCTCGCAGGTCAACCCAATCGTTACCTACCTTGAGTCCATCGGTCTGGATTGCGCCATCACGCGAGAGCCCGGCGGCACTCAGATCGGCGAAAAGATTCGGGCAATTCTACTAGATCCGGCAAGCAGCGGATTGGACCCCATGGCGGAACTGCTGTTGTATATGGCGGATCGGGCACAGCATATCCATGAAACCATTATACCGTGGTTAAGGGCCGGGAAAACCGTTGTTTGTGATCGTTTTTTTGATGCCACGGCCGCCTATCAAGGGTATGCCCGGCAGCAGGACATTGCCTTAATTCACCGGCTGCATGCGCTGCTCTTTTCTACGCTGACGCCCGACATCACCCTGCTCTTGGATCTGCCCCCGGCCGTCGGGTTGGCCCGCGCCTGGCAACAGATTCATCAGGGGCAACGCCGTGATATGGAAACACGATTTGAAAAGGAAGCCGTTGCATTTCATGAACGGGTGCGCGCCGGTTATTTGGCGCTCGCAAAGCGGGAACCTCGCCGGTTTCATATTATCGACGCCGAACAAGATCAGGACCAGGTCACACGACAAATCATTCGAACGCTATCGGCCGCCATGCGCCAAACGGCCAAAACAGCATAACCCGAAAAGGTATTCGAAGCCCCATGACGATGGAAGGGAAAACCATTCTGGACATCATCGGCAACACGCCGTTGGTTGAAATCAAACAGTTGAGCCCGAACCCGAAGGTTCGTATCTTCGCAAAACTCGAATATCTGAACCCGGGCGGCTCCATTAAGGACAGGGCAGCGTATTACATGATAAAGGCCGGGGAAGAATCCGGCGAGCTGACGCCGAACAAGATGGTGATTGAAGCAACCAGCGGAAATACCGGCATCGGCCTGGCCATGGTCTGCGCGGTAAAAGGATACAAGCTTCTGCTGGCCATGAGCGAAACCGCCAGTGAAGAGCGACGCAAGATCCTTAAGGCCCGCGGCGCCGAAATTCTTCTTACCCCGGGGCATCTGGGAACGGACGGTGCCATTGAAGAAGTCTACCGCATGGCCAGAGAGCATCCGGATCAGTATTTTGTAACGGACCAGTTCAATAACGAAGCGAATTATAAAGCCCATTATTACGGCACGGCCCCCGAAATCTGGGCGCAAACCGAGGGAACAATCACAATGCTGGTGGCGACCATGGGGACGACCGGCACCCTCATGGGGTTATCCAGAAGGTTAAAGGAATACAACCCGGCCATTCGGATTGTGGGCGTAGAGCCTTATTTAGGGCATAAACTACAGGGCCTTAAAAACCTGAAAGAAGCCTATTGCCCCGGCATTTTTGAAAAAAGTCGTCTGGATAGCAAGGTGAACGTGGAGGACGAGCCCGCCTATGAAATGGCCAGGCAACTGGCTCGTAAAGAAGGCATTTTCGTTGGAATGAGCAGCGGCGCCGCCATGGTGGTCGCTCGTGAACAGGCCGCCGTCATGAGCGAAGGCATCATTGTCGTCATTTTTCCCGATGGCGGAGAGCGGTATTTAAGCACCTCCCTTTTTGCAGAAAAGGATAAGGTTGATCTGATCCTTTTTGACACGTTGCGGCGCGAAAAAGCTTGGTTTCGACCCATTCAGCCCGAAAAAGTCACCCTATTCACCTGCGGCCCCACCGCGCACACGCGAATGCACCTGGGGGAATACCGCCGGCTCGTTTTCGCGGATCTTCTGGGTCGTTACTTTTCCTACCGGGGATATGAGGTGTCGCATGTGGTCCATGTGACCGATTTAGATGACAAAACCATTCAGGATGCGGAGAAAGCCGGCACCAGCCTCGAAGCATTTACCCGTCAGCAATTGGAAGACTACCAGCGAAACCTTACCCTGCTGACCATTCATTCGAACGTTAAGCACCCCAGAACAAGTGAAAACATAGAGGATATGATTCACCTGGCCGAGCGGCTGGCAACGAAAGGATACGCTTACGAAAAACTTCGTTCTCTGTATTTTGATATCTCCCGGTTCTCCGGTTACGGCAAACTATCGGGCATTGATATCTACAAAATAAAGCTTGGCGCCACCGTGGACCTGGATGAATACGAAAAGGACAATCCCAGGGATTTTACCCTGATGAAGCGAATCACCCTATCCGAGTTAAAAAAAGGGCTTTTCTTTAAAACGCAATGGGGTAACGCCCGGCCGTCCTGGCACATTCAATCCACCGCTATCGCTATGAAATACCTTGGAAATAATTTCGACATCTACATCAGCAGCCGCGAGCTTATTTTTCCCCACAACGAAAACGAAATCGCCCTGTCCGAAGCGCTGACCGGTAAACCGATGGCCAATTACTGGCTTCACTGCGAACAGGTAAGAGTAGACGGGAAAAAAGTGGGAGATACTGCCCGCATGACCTTAAACGGCTTAACGGAGTTAGGTTACAGCGGCAGGGAAATTCGATACTGGCTTCTATCCAGCCATTATCGAAAGCCGATTCTTTTTTCGATCAAACAGCTTGAAAGCACCCGGCGATCTTTAGGCCGATTGGACGCTTGCATTCACTCACTTGAAAGCATAACGGCGGGCCAACCCTACCTCGAGTTGAACCAACTGCTCTATGACCTAAAGCAAGGGTTTGTCTCCGCCATGGATATGGATATCAACATTTCCGCGGCCATCGCTTCTCTCTTTAAGGTAGTTAAAAAGATCAACCGGCTGATAGCCGAGGGGCGTATCGACCCAACGGACGCCGAAAAAATACTGGATTGTTTTCAAGGAATCAACTCCGTTCTTCAGATTTTTGATTTCAGCCGGCCGCGGAATGATGCCCACATTCAAAGCCTGATTCAGGCCCGCGAAGCTGCCCGTAAGGAAAAAAACTGGAATTTGGCCGATAAACTCCGGGACGAACTGGCGGCCCTGAACATTTGTGTTCAAGACCAGAAAGTGTAACACAACGAACCAAAAATCACGAGAATATCATGCAAGCGATCTATTTTCCATACACACACCTATCCGCTAATCTGGCCAACACGCTGTCGGCCTGTTTCAAAAAAATGACCGTTTATCAGCCAACCGCCCGGCATATCGACGAAGCCACCCTGCGACAGCGGGATATGGGATGGCTGGACGTTCGCGTGCCAGCCGCTGAATTTGAATCGGAGATCGAATCCGGCTTAACTTCATTTCGATCCTTCGGGGAACGCCATGGCCATCGAAAAGGCGAAGCAACACATTATCAATTCGAAAAATTACCCTTTGTCGAAGACTCGTCCTCCTTTATCATTCGATCCGAACTCACTCACCAACTCAAAGAGGACAACCAACCGGCCAACCAGCTCATCGCGCAAAAAGAGCGCCTCATTCAGGCCTGCCTCTTTTTGCAATTCGCTCAGGATTTTGACCGCCACCAGGAGGATATCGAACATTGCCTGCAAGCGTCCATTGGCCTGGAAAACGCCCTTTTCAAGAATTTAACAGGCGATGAAGACACCCTTTTTCAAAATTCGGTTTCCCCGGTATCCGCTTCGGACAACTATCAGGATGCCTACATGCCGGCTGAGCGGCTCGCCGCTTGGACGCGTTTATTTTTTTGTGACCTTTCCTCCGGCGATAAAAAGCCCGCCTGCTATTCCACGCCCATCCTTCTGATTACTCACAGCCGCCCTGTTTTTGAACATCTGAGTGAACAAGCGCCGGAAAACACGATATTTGTTGATATCGCACAGGATCAGCTTGATTTGGTGAAGGGCAAAGGCGTCTCGCGCCTCGTCCAACTGGCACGAGCAACGGATGTGACCGGCATGGAAACAGACGTCCCCCCCCACACAACCGGCGCGCAGGGGTCCATGAAAACAGCGGTTATCCCCAACCGAACACCCTCCGAGTTTCTGTCTGCGGTTACGGGCGTTCAATCCGATGCATCCGCCCATCATGTCATAAAGACACTTCAGGTGAATACCCTCGTCGGACTGGTCTCATGACAGAACCAAAGCGCTTTCCCCTGACCCGGCCATAAATCCGTTTATTTGCCGGGTCGCTATAAGAAAGGTTGACTGGCCGAAACAATTGATATAAGGGACTCGTTTGTCATCATGGCTATTTTGGGTGGTGTCATCACCCTTCACCAACTATTAAGAAAGGAGATTTGTTCAATGGCTTTTAACCCGATTGTTGACCAAGACAAATGCCAAGGCTGCGAAGAGTGTGTCGATGTTTGCCCGGTGGAAGTGTTCGAGATGGTGGACGACAAGTCCAGCCCCGTCAATGCCGAAGAGTGCCTGGGATGTGAAAGCTGCGTCGAAGTATGTGAGCCCGGCGCTATTACGATCGAAGAGACCTGATTTCATCGCAACGTACCCCTCCGGATGGATCCGCTACCGGAGACATTCGGGGGGGAGTTAAAATCCCCCCCTTCATACAACCATCGCCGATGCCGTCATTGATTTTTTAACCCGCGGTCTATCCACTTGAACGGGTAATATGGATTATTCAAAGCTCAGAGTATCATTGGCGCTTTTCTTTCTTATCATTTCCTGCGGTACAATCGGATACTCCTTTCTGGAAGACATGAGCGTCTTTGATGCATTTTATATGACGCTCATTACCGTCAGTACAGTGGGCTTTTCAGAAATAAAACCCCTATCGGAAGCCGGGCGGCTCTTGACCATCATCGTCATTATCACCGGCATCAGCGTCGGCACCTACACCCTGGGTCAACTCGTTCAAATGCTGATTGAGGGGGAATTGGGCATTATATTGGGGAGGCACAAGTTGAAAAAAAACATTGCCGGACTAAAAAATCACTGGATCATTTGTGGATTCGGGCGAATCGGCCGAATCATCAGCAGCGAACTCTCCGAGGATAACATCGCGTTTGTGATTGTTGAACAAAATCCGGAAAAAAACGTGGACCTCGAGGCGCTCGGATACCTTTATTTCAACATGGACGCCACCTCCGAGGAAGCCCTGATAAAGGCGGGAATAAACAGCGCCAGGGGTATTGTCACCGCCGTCCATTCCGATGCCAACAATGTATATATTACGCTGACCGCCAAAGGGCTTCGGCCGGACATCTTCATTCTTGCCAGGGCCTCCGATGAAAAAAACGAAACCAAGCTGCTTCGCGCGGGTGCCAGCCGAGTGGTCTGCCCTTATATGATCGGCGGAAAGAGAATGGCGGAGGTCTTAAAGCGCCCCACCGTGGTGGATTTTCTGGATACGGCGTTAATGAACAGCAAGCTTGGCCTTGTCATGGAGGAAGCCGTGATCGGCACCGGGTCCCCGATCGCCGGAAAAACCCTGGTGGACAGCAATATCCGCCGTAATTTCGGCGTGATTATTGTTGCCATTAAAAAGCCGGACAACCGGATGGTTTTTAACCCGGCGCCGACTGAAATTCTGGAGGCCAATGATGTGATTGTGGCCATCGGAAAAAAAGAAGACCTTCATCAGATGCAGCATATCGTAATAACTTAGTTTCTTTGTGTCACCTCATAGTGAACAATAATGGTCCCTTTCTGTCCCTCCCCCAAACGAACGGCATCCTCGAGCACCGGCTTGGCCTCCAGCGATCCGCTTTTCGTTATGGTATCCAAAGGTACTTTTTCAGTATAAACGGTCTTCAATTCGTCGAGCAATTGTGTGCGGCCTTTGACCGCCAACACTGATGGCTCCAGCCGAACCGCTGTAAGCGAGAGCCCGTCGCGCAGCTTCCCCGTCCAATCCACCTGCACCGGTAAGGTTCGGGTGGTCACGGCATCAAGAAGCACCTCCACACGGGAAGGGCTTAATCCCGTCAACGCAATACCGGGCGGCAATGAGACATTGGGCGCATTTATCTGAAAGGTATTGTTTCCGGGCTCGGCAGCGCCCAGATCGATTTTGATGGCGATTTGGTCCGGCCGAACCGCATTGATCAACGTACTGAATCCACTCAATTGAAGCCGGACCGTATTGGCGGAAGTCTCGACAATTTCAATTCCGGTGCGCAAATTCTGATAATGAATGGGAACATCCAGGCTGATCAAGGTGTCACGGCCCCGGCTTAAACCGACCCAGGCGCTCGCCACCAGAACAAATGAGAGTACCGCAACCATCGCCTTTCTGAATTTTTCGCTTTGAATACCTTTTTCCGGGCTCTCCTGAATGTTCAAATGCGACTGCAACGTCAGTTTCATTTCGCGGGGTGTCTTGATTTCGCTGATGACGGTCCCTTTGGACATCATCACCCGCCCTCTTTCTTCAGAAACAATCACGGCCAGCGCATCGCTTCTCTCCGTAAGCCCCGCGGCAGCGCGATGCCGGGTTCCCCAGTGAGAGGGCAAATCCGTGCGATCGGTAAGGGGCAATATGCTGCCGACGGTTTTGATCTGATTGCCGATAATGACAGCCGCGCCATCGTGAACTGGGTTTCCGGGCCAGAAGATACTCACGATCATTTCGGTTGAGACAGTGCCCTGCCAGGGAATTCCGCCGTGAATCAGCTCGGATAGGTCTTCTTTTCCAGGGAACACGAGGATCGCACCGATCCGCTTTTCCGCCAGCGCAAACAGGGCATCGGCAATCTGATCGGCATCGGAGTGCTCGGCCCCTTTTGGCGATCCCCAAAAAAGCGCCTGCCAGTTTTGAGTTTGAAATACCGACCTAATTTCATTACGGAAAACCACGATAATGATCAGGGCTGCGGCCGCTGTAATCCCCTGCAACGCCCAGCTGGTAACCAAAAAGCCCATGGACGAAGAAATGCGTTGAATAAACCACAGGCAAGCGATTCCGATCAGGACTCGGAAAGTGTTGGTACCACGAAACAAGGTATATAATCGGTAAAGAATATAACTGTTCAGCGCAATATCCACCACGTCCTGCCAGTGGATCGTATAAAAAAAATCAATCGACATACCGATACGCTAATCCGAAATACTGAATCTAAGGGTTTTCAGAACATGGTTGTCACTATCCGTGATATCAACCCGCCAAGGGCCTTTGTCCGCGTCTCTAAGCCGAATGCTGCTGTAAGTGGCCCATCGAGGCGGCTGAAGAACCAGCTTGATGCTCGCTACCAGCCTATCTTTTCGATACCAGAAATGATATATTATTTCTTTCTGGGCTATCTGATCAAATGCGCTCCAGCAATAAGCGTTTCCATGTCCGACCGAAAAGACAATGGTCGGATTCAGAGGGATCTCCTCTTGAATTCCTTCACACATGACGGCGCTCGTCAGTGCATAGCGCATCGAGTCTGCGGGTTCGGATGGATCTTGGGCCCATAAAAAAAATGATCCCCGTGGGCAACCGATCAGGGTTCCACAAAAAACAAGGACGGCAAGAAAAAACTTTTTTTTCACACTCCGCTCTCTTTTTCGCCGAAGGGGCGCTAACGGGTTTGATTGGATTCCGGCTTCAAAGGCCAGGCCGCCTTTTCCGCCTGTAACCTAATCCGAAAAAGCCGGAAGCTGGGCAGCCACAACAACCTACCTCCGAAGCCCACACGCTTTTTCAAGCAAGTTTCAAAAAAGGGGCTGATATGGCTTTGCCAGATTGTGCTAAACCGTACGTATTTTTGGAAGATACACTATATGGCGACTCATTGCAAAGTCAATTGATCTGCAGCCGCTTATCCGCACCAACATACGCCTTGCATGCTACAATAAACTGTGATAATTGGGCTTTTTATGAAACATTACGTTATTGATGGGCTGCGATACCAAGACTACCAAGCCGTGAAAGCATACCTGGATGCACACCTGGAGTCCTCCGGCGTAAAGGGGCTGTACTGGCTTGAACTGAAAGAGGCGCTATTAACCGATCTTCAGAAGGCCCATACCGAGTGCCGGCCGATGTTTTTTGCGGTTGTGCTCTCGCCCGATCATCTATCCTGTGAGCTATTGATTCGAACCCGTCACAAAATGCAGTGTGATTGCATGGCATATGCCACGGAAGCGCAGCGTAACTGGCTCATCGGTTGGGCGGATGGCATATTTGATGAACTCGGTCTGTATGCATAACACCCTTTGCTCCGCATACAAACGCATATCGACAACCATCGATAACAAACCGTAAATCGGGCGACTGCCTTCTTCGGCCAATGGCTGCAAGAAAAAAGACATCCCCCCGGCCGGTATGATCGGATAAAAGCAGATGAATCACCCTCATGACCATTTCAAAATAATTCCCCTGGGCGGACTCGGGGAAATCGGCCTCAACATGATGGCGTTTGAATGCCGGGACACCATCTTCGTTGTGGACGCGGGATTGATGTTCCCGGAAGACTATATGCTCGGTGTCGATTTTGTGACGCCGGACATGGATTATCTCAAGCAAAACGCTTCCAAGATCAGCGCCGTGGTTCTCACCCACGCCCATGAAGATCATATCGGCGCCCTGCCCTTTTTGCTCAAAATCAAAACGGTGCCGATATTCGGCACACCGTTTACGCTCGGCATCGTGCGTCATAAGCTGCAAGAGCACGAATTGCTTGGCGTGGTGGATCTTCACGAAGTAAAGCCGCGGGAAACATTAAAAATCGGGCCGTTCGAGATTGAGTTCATCCGGGTAAGCCACAGCGTAATCGATGGGGTGGGTCTTGCCATTCGAACCCCCCTCGGGGTTGTCATTCACACGGGGGACTTTAAGATTAGCCACACGGCACTGGCCGGTATGGCGACGGATGTTAACCGGTTTGCTCAATACGGGGAAGAAGGCGTGCTGGCCCTGCTCTCCGATTCCACCAATGTGGAAAAGGAAGGGTACACCTTCTCCGGCGACCAGATCGGGGATACGCTTCGGCAGATCATCGCCGGCAAAACCGGTCGCATTATTGTCGCCTTGTTTGCTTCCAACATCGCCCGAATTCAGAAGGTGGTCAATATCGCCAAGGATCGGGGGAGCAAAATCGTTTTTAACGGAAAAAGCATTGAGGTCAGCATCGGCATTGCCAAGGAGCTTCACTATCTTGATATTCCAAAAGGCATGGAAATCGGAATTGACGAGATCGACAACTATCCGGATGATCAACTGGTCATCATCACGACGGGAAGCCAGGGGGAACCCATGTCCGCGCTGGCCCGCATGGCCGCCGGCGCTCATAAACAGATTAAAATAAAAGCGGAAGACACGGTCATATTGAGCTCCAAATTTATTCCGGGCAACGAAAAGGCCATTGCCGGCATCATCAACAATCTGTATAAACGCGGCGCAGATGTTATCTATGAGAAAATTTCCGGCATTCACGTCTCGGGGCATGCGTTTCAGGAAGAGCTTAAGCTCATGATCAAGCTGACCAACCCCAGGTATTTCATTCCGATTCACGGCGAGTATCGGCACCTGGTTTTACACAGCCGCTTGGCCCGCCAGGTCGGCATTCCTGAAAAAAACGTGATTCTTACGGAAAACGGACAGGTCATTCTGTTCGACAAACACGGCGCACACTTGCCCGAGCGCGTCACAACGGGCCGAATCTTTATTGACGGCAAAGGGATCGGGGATGTGGGGCGAAGCGTCTTAAAGGAACGCAAACACCTGTCAGAGGATGGACTGGTGGTGGTCAATATGGCCCTTGATGAAGAAACCGGTATCATTGTCTATGGTCCGGAACTTGTTTCCCAAGGATTTGTTTTTGAAACCCAGACCGGGCATCTTTTGGCGGACGCGCAATGTGTCATCCTTGAAATAATCGAGGAAATAAGGCCTGATGCCCCGAATCGAATCAATGAAATCCGGGCAAGAATAAAATCTTCCCTGCGGCAATATTTCTACTTTACCATTAAGCGGCGTCCCGTTATTCTCCCTTTTATTATTGAAATATAGCGAATTCGAGGATAATGGCGGGAGCGTCCCGGCAGCTTCGGCAACCGGTATGACGAACATAACAATATCAAGCAGATAAGGCCATGCGCAAGGAACTTGTCGGACTTCTACTTTTTTTCCTGGTGATTTTCACATTGATCAGCCTGTTGTCTTTCACACCCGTGGATCCTTCCATCAACAACGCCACGGCCGACCACCAGGTCCATAATCTTTTCGGAAAACTGGGCGCCTATTCCGCAGACATTCTGATCTCGCTCTTCGGCATCGGCGCTTTCTGGATACCCGTGATACTCATGCTGGCCAGCATTCATCTGTTGAGTAAACACCCGCGCAAAAGCATTCTTTTAACCGTCATCGGCGGCATCGTGTTGGCCGTCACCACGGGAAGCCTGCTCGCCCTTCAAAAAGACCATTATGTAATCTTCAACACCAAGATCTCCTCCGGCGGACTGATCGGCATTCCGCTCAAATCCCTCCTCATTCATTATGCGAATCCCACCGGGGGTTTTTTCATTTTGATACTGGTATGGATCGCAGGGTTTATTCTGGCAACCGGCTTTTCCATTCACGCGTTTGCCCTGCGCTGCCATCGGCATTATTCTTTGTCACTGCTTTTACTCAAAGATATCCTTATCAAATGGAAAGTTCGCCGGGAAAAGAAACGGCATCAGAAACAGGTAAAAAAGAATCCGACCAAGGAAAAAGAAATTCAGATACACATCACGGCACCGCCCCCGCCTTCGCCGGCGACAAAAAAAATACCGAAGCCGAAACAGGAAGTCTTCAGCTTCATGCGGGAAGATAACGGCTTTCAACTGCCTTCCACCGATTTTCTCGTGGATCCGGAGCCACAGGCCATTGAAACAAACCGTGAGAACCTCGAGATGCAGTCCCGGCTGGTCGAAAAGAAGCTTGAAGATTTCGGTGTGCTCGGCAAGGTCGTCGCCGTTATTCCGGGGCCGGTGATCACCACCTTTGAATATGAGCCGGCGCCGGGCGTTAAAATCAACAAAATCGTCAATCTGACCGATGACCTGGCCCTGGCGCTCCGGGCCATGAGCATTCGCATCGTCGCACCCATTCCCGGAAAATCGGTTATCGGCATTGAAATTCCCAATGCAAACCGTCAGATGGTCCGCTTCAAAGAAGTCCTGGTATCAGAAGCGTTCGATTCATCCAAATCCTTTCTCACCTTATGCCTGGGAAAAGATATCGTCGGGAATCCCGTTGCGGCGGAACTCGATAAAATGCCCCATTTGTTGATCGCCGGCGCAACCGGCGCAGGGAAAAGTGTCGCACTCAATACCATGATATGCAGTTTTCTGTATAAAGCCACGCCGGATGAAGTCAAATTCATCATGGTCGATCCCAAACGCATTGAGTTGTCCACCTATGACGGCATTCCGCACCTGATCACCCCGGTGGTGACCGATGTCAAAAAGGCCACCAATGCGCTTTTTTGGGCGGTCCGGGAAATGGAGAACCGCTACAAGCTGCTCTCGGAAAAAAAAGCCCGGAATATTCTGCAATACAACCAGAAAATCGACAAGGATAAAAAAGCGGGCAAAGAAGACGTGCCGAACAAGCTCCCTTATATCGTCATCATCATCGATGAGTTGGCCGATCTGATGATGGTCGCTTCCCGTGATGTGGAGGTTTCGCTGATGCGTCTGGCCCAAATGGCGCGAGCGGCCGGACTTCACTTGATCCTTGCGACACAACGCCCCTCGGTAGATGTCCTGACCGGCATCATCAAGGCCAACTTCCCGACCCGATTGACGTTTCAGGTCTCATCCAAAACCGATTCCCGAACCATCATCGACTGCAACGGGGCGGAACATCTGCTGGGCATGGGGGATATGCTGTTTCTGCCACCCGGCACGGCAAAGCTTCAAAGAATTCATGGCGCCTATTTGTCGGAGGAAGAAATCTCCCGAATCACCGAGTTTCTGAAAAGCCAGGCAGCCCCCTCATATGATCAGGAGGTCACCGAGGCCCGTCAGGAAGATGCGACCGGTAATGAAGAAATCGAATTCGATGAAAAATACGACGAGGCCGTGGCGCTGGTGACAAAAACCCGGCAGGCGTCCATCTCCATGATTCAGCGACATCTTCGCATCGGGTACAATCGCGCAGCCCGCATCATCGAAGTCATGGAAAAAGAAGGGGTCGTCGGACCTTCGGACGGCGTCAAACAACGCGAAGTGCTGGTACCGGGATATGAAAGTTAAGCTTCAAAACGAGGGACACCCGCATGAAAGACTATCGGCAACACCACCTATTGCCGCCTGAACACCCTCCGAGTCAACCGGTTATCGTTATCCTTTAACCGCCCGTATCAAGTATCGCAAGTACCGAATGCTCGAAAAAATCAAAGCGGTTCCAATTCCGATGTATAAAACGGATAGATATGATTTCGGAATCGGCGAATGCCGAAGCAACATTCCGATCGCAACCATTATCATGATAAGCAGATAACTCTTCCAGGGCATAAATGAAAAAAGACACCGCCGCCCCTCCATTGGAAGAATTCGATCGAGATTTCGATCGACGATGCGAAGAAATCCATAGTGGTGAATCACAAGGCCACATATAAATCCAACAACCACCGTGACAAGGACATGGTTTTGCCTTCCGGCGCTCAACCATGAATAGGCCAAGCTATTCAGCATAATGCCCACCATCATCCACATGATTCCCGCCATGAACAAAAGCACGCTTTTAGAAACACCCGGCTTCCATTTTTCCAACTTTTTGATATTTCTAAAATCCATATGTGCTTTAACCGGCTACCCGAGAGCCCGCGCCGAAGGATTGACTTTGGGTTTTTTTACGCGGTCCTTAATTTGAATTTGCGGCGGCTGCCGCCAAATCAAGCCCTTCGGCCATAGCAATTCCCCCTGAATTTTTCCTCACCCATTCACGCAACGACCGGATGAAAGATGGATCATGGAAGTATATCACTTCCCCAAGGCAAGTTAAATCCTGCTGAATACGCCAATAAAGGTACATCCTATCCCCCCTTCGAAATCATTTAATATAATAAGCCATAATCGAGCACGGGACCAGCATTGCATCCGCTGCGGCTGTCTTTTCAACGCATGCCAACATGACTGCCGAAAGTATTTCCACCATAATCCCGTGAATCGCAGCTTAAGCGAGGAAGGCGCTTGTACTATATCTGATCCGTGCCTTTTTAACCGGCCTGGACGATAGGCCGTATCCGGTATGAAGGGCGAAAAGAAAGGCCGGCGTAAGCAAAAAAAACCCGAATCGACATTCTATCGATCCGGAATATCCCTTTTCTCTCCGGCTGAATCAGTGAGCCTTCCTCTATCCACGAGAAAACAGCGGCTCTTCATTCAGGCAGGTCTTCTGACTTTCGGATTCACCTAACGGCAGCGCCTTCCCGATTCTTCTTAAAAAAATCAGTGGCATCATGCTGCTTTCGTCCCCGAATACAGCGGCGGGCCCGTCCCCGATTCACACGGGGTTCCCTCTTCGGCTCCTTTCAGAGCACCTGAATACGTTGTATGAAAACAAAACACGAAAACGGAGTCAAGAAAAAAACAGAAAAATTAAGCTGAGAGGACCTCCGTGACCATGGCTTGCGCCTCTTCTTGTATGCGTCGCAAGTGATCCACTCCCTGAAAACTTTCCGCGTAAATTTTGTAAATATCCTCGGTTCCGGACGGGCGAGCGGCAAACCAGCCGTTTTGCGCCACCACCTTGAGGCCGCCGATGGCCGCGCCGTTGCCCGGCGCATGCGTAAGTGTTGCCTGAATGGGTTCGCCGGCCAGATCTTTGCGCCGGATTTGAGACGGCGATAGCCGGGACAACTTGGTCTTTTCAGCCGGTGAGGCCGGGGCATCCATGCGCTCGAACACCGGTTCACCGAATTGGCGGGTCAGTTCGCGATACACCTCTCCCGGATCACGCCCCATTCGGGCCGTGATCTCGGCCCCCAGCAATGAAGCGATAATGCCGTCCTTATCCGTTGACCATACCGTACCGTCCTGCCTCAGAAAGGATGCCCCCGCGCTCTCTTCCCCGCCAAACCCCAGTGTGCCGTCGAGCAAGCCGTCGACAAACCACTTAAATCCCACCGGCACCTCCCAAACGAACCGGCCCAGTTTGGCGGCCACGCGATCAATCATCTGACTGCTGACAAGGGTTTTGCCCACGGCAGCGTGTTGCGGCCATCGGGGCCGATGCTGAAACAGGTAGTAAATGCATACGGCTAAATAATGATTGGAGGGCAGCAGCCCGGCACTGCGGGTCACAATCCCGTGCCGGTCGTGATCCGTATCGCAGGCGCAGCTGATATCAAAACGATCCTTGAGGCGGATCAGACGCTGCATGGCATAGGGCGAAGAGGGGTCCATGCGAATGCGGCCGTCCCAATCCAACGTCATAAACCGAAAGGTCGGATCGACCTCCACTGAGAGAATCTCCAGGTTCAGGCCGAATCGCTCGGCAATGGGCGCCCAGTATTGCACGCCGGCGCCGCCCAGCGGGTCCACGCCGATGCTGATCTTTGCGTCACGAATCACATCCATGTCGATGACGTGTTTCAGGTCGCGCGTGTAGGCATCCATATAGTCATGGCGATGCGTCGTTTCGGCGCGCATGGCCCGCTCATAGGGCATCCGGTTCACGCCGCCGGGGAGCCTATTCAGCAGCTCGTTGGCCCTTGCCTCGATCCGGGTGGTGACATCGCTACCGGCCGGACCCCCGTTGGTAGGGTTATACTTAAAGCCGCCGTCCTCCGGCGGGTTGTGCGACGGTGTGATGACAATCCCGTCGGCGAGGCCGGTTTTACGGCTCCGGTTATAGGTCAGAATGGCATGCGAAATGGCGGGTGTCGGGGTATAGCTGTTATCCGGAGCGATCATGACCGTCACGTCATTGGCGGCCAGCACCTCCATGGCGCTCGCAAAGGCAGGCGTAGACAAGCCATGAGTATCCATCCCCATAAAAAGCGGTCCGGTAATTTGATGCGCAGCACGGTGCTCGCAGATAGCCTGGCTCATTGCCAGAATGTGGGCTTCGTTAAACGATTTTTTAAAGGATGACCCCCGATGCCCGGAAGTACCAAAGCTGACACGCTGGGCAGGGATTGAAGGATCGGGATTTTCCGTATAATAAGCCGTAATCAAGCGGGGAATATCGATCAGCATACCCGGCTCGGCCGGTTTTCCCGCTTCTGGATGGTTGCTCAAAATTCTCTCCTTTTAAAAAATACCGCAAAAAATCCGAATCCGGCAATGCGGGGTGCGGGTCAAAACCAATACGCGCCTTTACCTCGCACAAGACGGGCAAACCCCGGACAGGAATACCTCGTGATCTTCCACCACGAACCCATCGGGGACGGCCTCTCGCTCGTTCAGGGCGCACCCGGGAAGTTCAAAAACACGGTTGCAGGCATGACAGTGGAAGTGATGATGATGCGCTTTTCCGCTTCTTTCATACAACACGCCGAGGCCGGGATGGCTGATCTGCGTAAGCCACCCGTTTTCGACCAGAAGCTTGAGATTGCGATAAACCGTGGCCTGGTTCAGGGAACTGACAATGGAGCGCCCTTTATCAAGGATTTCTTCAATCCCCAATGGCCGGTCTTGTTGCAGAAAGACTTGTTCTATGGCGGTTCTTTGGGTTGTTATTCGTTTCATTTGCCGTGCCTCGTTTTGTCACAACATAGCCAATGCGACGCCTTAATGCAAACCATTTTGCGTTAAAGCGCTTCCCCATTGAAATCCGACGCATAGGCATCGTATTATCCAATATTCTGATAATATTTTTAATTAACCTTCATCGCAGTCCGTGCCGCATTCGGGGCTACTGAGTTCTCAACTCTTGACAGAAGAAAAACACGGACTATAATGCAAATGCATTTGCAATAGCGCGCACACTGTCCGCTGAAAAGGAATCCGCATCGATGAAAAGAGATCTTGAATGGTGGCGCATGGCAATGGTCTGTTGCTGCCTGATACTTGCCGCTGGATTTACCGATGCTGCGGCCGCCCCGGAAAAACTCAAAGTGATGGCCAGCACATTTCCGGTTCATCAAATCACCCGCAACCTTGTCGCGGGAAGTCATACCGTTGAAACGGCGCTTTTGATTCCGGCCCAGCTAGGCTGCCCGCATGATTATGTCCTGACGCCGCAGGACCTGCGACAACTCGCCGGAACCGATGTGCTCATTATCAATGGGCTCGGGATGGAGGAGTTTCTGGAATCACTTTTGGAAAAAGCCGGCAGGAATTTGAAAATCATCGACAGTTCCGCCGGAATTACAGAAACCCTTCCTTACAAAAACGCAGAGCACGGATATGGCACCGATGAAACCGGGCATTCAGAAGCGCTTGATTCCGACAAGCAGCACGCATACAGTCACCACAAATCCGGCGGCGTAAATCCGCACCTGTTCGCCAGCCCGCGCATGGCAGCACGGTTGGCAATAAACATCGCCGAAGCGCTTTGCGAAATAGACCCAGGCGGGACGACCCTTTATACCACCAACGCAAGGGCGTACGCTGATAAAATGAACCAACTGGCCGAAAATTTTGCCGCACTCGGCAAGAAATTGGTGAACAATCGAATTGTAACCCAGCACGGCGTGTTCGATTATCTGGCCCGGGACATGGGGCTTCAAATCGTTGCCGCAGTGCAACCCCATGCCGGACAAGAGCCGTCAGCGGCCGAAATGCTTGAGCTCGTCGAAACAATCAAACGCGAAAGGGCCGGCGCCGTTTTCACGGAACCCCAATATCCAGCGAACATCAGTCGCACCATCGCCCGGGAAACAGGCATTGCCTTTGCGACCCTGGATCCGGCCGCCAACGGGCCAAATCATGCGCCGTTGGATTATTATGAAACCATCATGCGCCAAAATATAACGGCACTGGGGAACACACTTGGCATCAGGTAATCCGGATCTCATTGAAACCCCGTCGAATGTGGCCATTCGATTTGAGGACGTGACCGTTTCGCGCGGCAACGTGTCCATTCTGGACGGTGTGAGTGCCACAGTGCCCCTGGGCGGATGCACGGCCATTGTCGGGCCCAACGGCGCCGGTAAAACCACCCTGTTGCTGGCCCTGCTCGGCGAAATTCCTTACAAGGGCAGAATATTTACGGCGTGTAATGTCAGCGGCGGCTGCTCACGCATCGGGTATGTTCCCCAACGACTAACGTTTGACCGGGGAATGCCCCTTACGGTCGCCGAATTTCTCGTTCTGGGCATTCAGAAAAAGCCGCTGTGGTTCGGGATTCGCAGGGAACTGAAGTCTATCGCCATGGAAACACTTTCTTCGGTAAAAGCGGCGCATTTAGCCGAGCGCCGGCTGGGTGCGCTTTCCGGCGGCGAAATGCAGCGCGTGCTTCTTGCGCTTGCCCTGCAGCAGACGCCCGAGTTGCTGGTGCTGGACGAACCTGCCTCAGGCGTGGATTTTCAGGGTGAACATGTTTTCTGCGAATTACTGGACGGGCTTCGAAAGTCCCGGGGCTTTACGCAATTAATGGTCAGTCATGACCTGGCCACAGTGACCCACCACGCCACCCATGTCATCTGCCTGAACCGAAAAGTCGCCGCTGAAGGCCCGCCCCGGGAAACGCTGACCAACGCCAATCTGACCGCTATTTTCGGTATGCACATGGGGCTCGTGGATTCACGCTCCATGCCGGACGGCCGTGCAACCTGCACGGCGCCTTGCTGTCATGAGGATCGCGATGCTTGATCTATCCCTCCTCTATGATCTGGTCGCACAACTGTTGCCGTTTGATTGCCTTCACGCCCGGTTCATGCAGCAAGCCCTTGTAGGACTGGTGCTGCTCGCGCCGTTGGCAGCCGTCATGGGGGTTCAAGTCGTTAACTTTCGCATGTCGTTTTTCTCGGATGCGATCAGCCATTCGGCATTTGCCGGCGTTGCCCTCGGGCTCATTTTTTCGGTCAATCCCCACTGGACCATGCCGATTTTCGGGTTGCTGGTCGGGCTCAGCATTATGGCCGTGCAGCGGCACAGCAATCTGTCATCCGACACCATTATCGGCGTTTTCTTTTCAGCCGTGATCGCCTTCGGTCTGGCCGTGGTGAGCCGGGACCGCTCGGTAGCGCGCGATCTACAACGCTTTTTATATGGAGATATTTTAACCATCAGCAACAGCGAAATTCTCTGGCTGATGATTATATTTCTGGCGCTCATGGTCTTTCACGCCTACAGCTATAATCGTCTGTTGTATATCGGCATCAACCCCACCCTGGCCAAGGCGCACCGCGTTCACGTCGCCGCTTTTCAATACGGCTTTTCCGCATTGCTGGCACTGATCGTTATGTTCTCGGTGTGGGCGGTGGGTGTGCTGCTGGTAACCGCCCTGCTCATTGTTCCGGCTGCAGGCGCCCGCAATCTGGCGCGTTCGGCCGGCGCCATGTTTTGGTGGGCCCTGCTGATCAGCATATCGTCCGCGGTGGCCGGCCTTCTGATATCCGCTCAGCAATGGGCCGGCACGGCCACCGGGGCGACCATCATTCTCGTTGCCTGCCTTTGGTTCTTGGCAAGCGCCGCCATCTCTTTGATCAGGGGAGAGAATGTCGGATGAACCCCCTGCAAAGGTGAACTTCACTCATGACTTTTTAGAAAGGATTCTGCATGCGGTATGAATTTAACGGTAACCGTCCCACCTTTGGGAAAGATACCTATATCAGTGAGCTGGCCATGGTCATCGGGAATGTGTCCATTGGCGATAATTGCTATATCGGGCACGGCGCTATTCTAAGAGGCGACTATGGCCAAATCGAAATCGGTGACGGCACAGCGGTGGAGGAAGGCGTCATTATACACGCGCCTCCCGGCAAAACAAACCGAATCGGTGCTGTCGTTACGCTCGGACACGGCGCCGTCATTCACGGCAACTTTATCGGCGATCGAGCGGTAATCGGCATGAACGCCATTCTCTCCATCTGGTCGGAAATCGGAGATGGTGCCATTATCGCCGAGGGCTGCGTGGTAAAAATGAACCAAATCATTCCGCCAAGGGTCGTTGCCGCCGGCAATCCGGCGCAGATCGTTCGGAAAGTCAGCGCGAAAGATGAGAAAGTCTGGAACTGGGGCAAACAGATCTATATCGATCTGGCAAAAGAATATCTGGAAAAGGGGATGAAACCAATCGTCGACTGAGCACGATAAAGCAGGCTCCATCCCCCTCCTTTTGCATGACAAATCGGACTTGATGCTTTTGAAGAGCGGTGGTTCGGTCGTAATCACTTCGCCACTTCAATGGTGCCTTCCGTCGTCAACGCCCCATCTTGGGATTGCACCTTGTATTTAAATACCCCAGGTTCCGGAAAAACCAAAGAACTGGTGGCCCCATAAGGCATAAAAGTGGTTACAAAGCAGTTACTTTCCGTATTCGTAACGAAGTCTCTGGGATTGCTGACCAAGTCTGCGCATCTCTTGGCTTCCTCAAAGATCACCTTCACCTCTGAAAAATATGCTGTGTTCACCCATACCACAATTCCATCCTTGGGAATCTTTACGACTTGCGGATCGATTTTTAAACTGGTGCCGGCGGCCGTTGCCTCGGTTTTCACAGAAAAATCCCAAATCTTAATGACCGTCGCATCCGCAGCATTCGAAATTCCCTGATACGATACGGCCATCACCAATGCAAAAGCCAACGTGAACCCCCAAAATGCGACAACATTTGATTTTTTCATCTCGCTTTCTCCTTTTCAAGTAGTTGAATATGAAATGAAATTTTTCGATCATCTTGAATCAGATGGTTCTTGTTGCGGGAATGCCTGTGCCATGAAAACTGGCAAGTCATATTCGCCCGGTTTATGAAATGGACGAAAAAACCGCCGCAACCGAGTTCAAGACGATTCAATGGAACGACCCCAAATATTTGGGATGGAATAATCAATATTCTAATAGCGCCTCGCTTATTGTCAATTAAAAACATCCTCTATTTGACGACTTCATAAAAATCCAATATCGACGGTAGACAGATTTCCTCGCCATGGTGGTGTGACATAGCTGCGCATCGTTTTCTAAATTGGCGCGCCTTGATCTTGAACTTTGGATCTCATCACGGGGTGACTTAACGCCTGTTCCAAACCAATGAAGCAGCCAACCTATCGAACCGGCAAAAATATCGGGATAAAGGGCACGAAAAGTGTTTGGGCACAGGCTACGTTTTCCGATTCACTCTATGGAGGCGATTATGACCTCGATTAACATTCTTTTTGTCGATAACAATAAGCCATTTATTGAAACAATTGCCCAACGCCTGCGGGAAAGGGGATTCACGGTAGACTGTGTTTTTTCCGGAATGACGGCACTGAACCGTCTGGAAGAAACCAACACCATTGACATTGTATTTCTCGATCTTCAACTGCCTGATCTCGATGGCATTCAAACGCTTAGCATATTAAAGAAAAAGCACCCCCTCGTGGAAGTCGTCATCCTAACAGGCCATCCCACGGTAAATTCCGTCGTCGAAGCG
The DNA here is from genome assembly GCA_034003325.1 of Desulfobacterales bacterium. Classification (NCBI taxonomy): domain Bacteria; kingdom Pseudomonadati; phylum Thermodesulfobacteriota; class Desulfobacteria; order Desulfobacterales; species Desulfobacterales bacterium. The sequence goes on along the minus strand of JAVEYW010000006.1, from coordinate 95,149 downwards.
TTTAAATGCGGCGCCTTTGATTATCTGACAAAACCGAGCAAGTTAAATGATCTCATTTCAAAGGCAACCCAAGCGGCAGCGAGGAAAAAAGAACGAGAGGATAAAATCCTCAATGTCCGCATGACCCCCTATCTTTCCACACGAGAACGCAACAAGCTGATATCCGACATATTGGGCACGTAAAGAAAACCGCCCGCAAGGGGGCCCGCAAAAAAAAAACGGGTTACCACTCGCTACGCAGTTGTCGCTCCACCTCCGGCCATCGGGCTTTGAGATTGGACACCGCATCCAGGGCAATGTCCAGATGGGTACTCATGTAATTGTTGTAAATTTCATCGTGCAGTTTCTTGTCCTTGATGCCACGGCGCTGCAGGGGCATATCCGAGACCAGCATGATCGATCCGATGGGCACCTCATACCGATATGCCACGGAAAACAGTGTGGCCAGTTCCATTTCAATGGCCAGAATCCGCTGTGTCCTGAGAAATTCAACAAAGGGTTCGTCGAACTCCCATAAGCGCCGGTCCGTAGTATACACGATGCCGCAACGGGGACTGATCTTTCGGGCCTTGACAGCTCCGAGGCATAGCAGGTTCACACTCATTGCCGGAAGCGCCGGAAATTCCGTGGGCAGATAATGGCGGCTGGTCCCCTCTCCCCGAATCGCGGCCGATGGCACCACAAAATCACCCACTTTCAGAATATCATCAATGCCGCCGCACATGCCGAGCATGATCACCGATTTCAGGTTATCAAGATAGGCCAAGCCGTTGATCACCAGCGCCGCCTGGGGGGAGCCGATGCCGAAATCAATCATGGTGCAGTCCATCTCGGGGGCATTGACGATTCTAAAATTGCCCTCGTGAATTTCACCCCCGGTACGCTCGGAAAAGGCCTTGATGTACTGGCGGAAATTGGTGATCAGCACATGACCGCAAAACTCTTCCAGCTTACAGTTGGTATAGCGCTCCAGTGTCTGACGAATGTACTCATGTTCCTTAAGCCCCATCGTTCCTCCCATCAAGTCGTTGCAAAGACATCAGCTAAAAGCGGCCTCTCCCATGCTCAAAAGCCTTCTCAAGCTAGCCTTCCGGGAAAAACCGGAATATATAAAAAGACGCTGAATACCCGGTCAAGTCCGGCAGGATAAGGTTGCCCCCATCAATTGCCCCGTTTATGAATCAGTTGTCAACTATTTGTCGTCCAAAAGACAGGGCAATCGCTCGCCCATTGTTGACGATCAGGGCAATTCATTATTTGCATTTGAAACAAAATGCAATTATCGCTATTATCACCGAAAAAAAATGAGACAAAGCGAGGAGAAATCATCATGCAAGGATTTGTACAAGTCTATACCGGGGACGGCAAAGGCAAAACGACGGCCGCGTTGGGGTTGGCCATTCGGGCGGCCGGCGCCGGATTCAAGGTCTATATCGGGCAATTTATGAAAAAAGGAGATTATAGCGAGATCAAGGCATTGTCCCGTTTTTCCGATTTGATTATGGTGGAGCAATTCGGCCAGGGCCGGTTTTTGCGCGGCAAGCCCGACCCGGAGGATATGGCGCTTTCCCAAAAGGGCCTGATGCGAATTCGGGAAGTGATCGCTTCCGGACAATTTCAAGTCGTCATACTTGAAGAGGCCAATGTCGCTGTAAGGTGCGGGCTCATTTCGGAGAATGAACTTGAGACGCTGATTCTTACCAAACCTTCGGAAATCGAATTGGTGATTACGGGGCGTGGCGCCACGGATCGCATTATCGCATTGGCCGATCTGGTCACCGAAATGCGAGCCGTTAAGCATTATTACGAAAATGGCGTTGCGGCCCGCGTCGGGATTGAAAAGTAATTCCCCTCACCCGTAAACCGATGCTACAGCTTTCCGGATCGAATAATGGAGAACACCAGCCACAGCCCCAGGAAGGTGGCAATGAGGTAGCCGCCCATACCCAGTATCTCAGTGACGGATATCCGATGAAGGCCGAACCACTCGAATTCAAACGTCATTAATGTTTTGGAAGCGTTGAGAATCAAAGAGGCGGCGATCAGGGAAGCCGAGATCACCAGCCCCAGCGTCAGTCGGTTCAGACCGCTCTCAAATTTCTTGGAAGCCGAATCCATACCGCCGTGTTTCAACTCCACGGCCGGCATTCCCTTGGCAAGGCCTTTAAAGATATCGTGGGTGAATCTGGGCATCATGCGCAACAAACTGCCGGTGTCTTTGATATCCCGGCCGAGGGTTTTAAGCAGCTTTTGCGCTTCATACCCCTGTTCAAGAAGCTTTTTGGCATAGGGGCGGGTGACTTCCAGCAAGCTGGCGTCCGACTCCAAAATCTTGCCCAACGATTCGGTCTGAATGAAGGTCTTGAGCAGCAGAAGCAGGTTACGCGGCATGTGAATGCGGTATTTAAAGACCAGGCGCATGACCTGATCATAAACATCCTTGGCCGATATGGTTTTTAGGGATCGGCCGTAGAACGGTTCGCTCATCTCTTTGAGATCGATGCGAAAACGCTTTAAATCCATGGTCTCGGCGTGAATGAGGCCGGCTGCCTCAAAGGCTTCCATCACCATGTCGTAATCATGCTCCGCATACCCCAAAAACAGATGGGCGATCTGCAACATGGTCTCCTCGTCGAGGTAACCCACGATACCGAAGTCCACCAGACCCACCCGGCCGTCATACATGACGATGGTATTGCCCGGATGGGGGTCCGCGTGAAAGATACCGGCGACCATCAATTGACGTGAAAACGAGCGCAGGCCGATCATGGCGACCTCTTTGGGATCGATGCCATGTCGTTTGATTTCAGCCACTTGATCCATCTTGATCCCGTCAATGTGCTCCATGACCAGCACCGACTTGGACGTATATTGCCAATACACCTTGGGAATGTATATTTCTGCGATGTCCTTGAAGCTTTGGGTGAACCGCTCGATATTCCCAGCCTCGATGAGCATGTCCAACTCACGGAAGATAGTGCGCTCAAACTCTTTGACCAGATTGACAAGCCCCAGCACCCGACCGAGATCGAATCTTTTTTCAAGCCTGGCGGCGAAATAATACATCAACCGAATGTCGTTTCGAATCCGTTTTTCAATGCCCGGCCGAATGACCTTAACGGCCACCTTTTCACCGCTCTTCAGATGGGCCGAATGGACCTGGGCCACCGAGGCGGCAGCCAATGCGGTTGTATCAATATTTTCAAAGAGCTGATTCAGCGGCTGCTTTAATTCCGTTTCGATTAATTGCTGAATTTCCGCAAACGGCACCGGCGGCACGCGGTCCTGCAATTTGCTCAATTCATCAATATATTCGGGTGGGAACACATCTGCGCGGGTGCTCATCAGTTGCCCCAGCTTGATGAAGCTGGGCCCCAGATCTTCCAGGGCGCGGCGCATGCGCACGGGGTCCGGAAGGCCCGATTTGGCCTTACCCCGCTTGGCGCCAAACAGACGGCCAACCACTTCACCCAGTCCGTGCTTGATCAGAATACGCGAGATGGTTCCGAAATGAAGAATACCGCTCAGGCGCCGGTATCTTGTTTGGCCATAACCGGCTTCCATTTTTTGGCAATCTCCTTCAGTTTTTCTTCATCCGCCACATATCGTTCCACCAGACCGCAAGCCACACAAACATAGTTGTCCAGAGCTGCTATTGAGGTCAGACTGACGGGAATGGCATTGCTGCCGAAAGGTCCGCTTTTAAGCGGCAACTCCTTGGCCGCAAATATTTCAACAGAACCGCATTTGGGGCACTTGCCGTTTTTCATAGGATCTCCTTCTGAAGACGATGGGTATTTGTGACCGGAATAGAATGGTGACACACAATATGGCGCAAACAAGAATGGGTGTCAACATGACCGGGGCATGACCGGGGCTGAATCACAAGGAAACGGCAGGTGCGTTCGTCAACGGTTATGGTATCGAAAATGTGACCGGTTCGCGTCCGGGCGCGGAGATTCCGCGGCGCTCAAGCAGTGATCCATCCTGCCGGTAAAGATCAATTAATGTCTTAAGATAGTTGGTAAGGGCTCGCACCTCGGCAATTCTACTAACCAGAAGATCCCGCTGAGCCTGCGCGACCATAAAACTGGTTGATTTTCCCACCCGCAGTTTTTCGGTTTCGATTCTGAGTTTTTCCTCATCGAACATGCGGGTCACTGAAGATGCGGCAATCTGCTGCCGGGTTCGGTTCACTTCGATATAGGCGGTTCGAACGTCAAGTTCCACGAGCTGTGCCAGGTTCTCAAGAGACTGTTGCGCCTGCTCCCGCGTCAGCAGCGCCCGCTGGTGAAGGGATTTGGCCTCCCGGTTGAAAAAGGGAAAATTAAATCGAACGCCTGCCAACGCATCATAGCTGTCCTCGTCGATATTGCCGATAGAATCCTTAAAAGAATTGGCATACCCGCTTTTGCCAAGTGTGATGAAAAAATCCATTGCGGGCAGCAATCCGTCCCGGGTTTCGACAAGCGCCAGATCGCCGCGAACTATTTCCAGACGAGCCTCGTTTAATAGCGGTTGCATGCGCATCGATACGGCCACATGCAGGGAAACGTCTTCCAGTGTGATCTCGGGTAAGACCGGCGGATGGGTAAGCTCAACTTCCCGCTGCCAGAGTCCCGGCCCGGCAGGATTGAGCAGCCTCAGCAGGTGCAGGCGAATGGTTTCCTTGTTGGCCCGCACTTCGATAAGCGCCTGCTCCTGGGCCGCCACCTCGGCCCGCACGGCCGCCAATTCTGATTTGGCCAATCGGCCGACCGTAATCAACGTTTCAGTTTCGTCAAGTTGCTGACGGGCGACTTTCAGCGACTGCTCGACAATTTCAATTTGGCGCCGGGCCAGTGCGTAGTCCCAGTAGGTTCGCTCCATCTCCGCCACCAGCGCTTCGGTAAACCCCCGCAGCTCGTATTCCGACATGCGCGTATCGATGACCGCCTGTTGCAGCCGAACAAGATTCACATCCGCTCCAAAGCCCTTCAGCAGCGCCTGCGTGACCGTCATGCCCAGGCGGGTCGGATAAAAGGTGTCATTATAAAGAGAGGAGTCGCTCATTTGCGTACCGGCTTCCAGCGCCACCGTCGTGCCGGTCGGAAAATATTGCGATAGCGAAATGGTCCCTTCGGCGGTATCGATGAGAAACGCCTCGGTTTCAGAGCCGGATCTGGCGAGGCGCTCTCCTTTCACCTTGCCGGCGGAGATATCTGCGTTTATCGCCGGATCGAAAACAGCGCGTTCCTCGTCCTCCACCGTTTGACGAATCGAGGGATTCAATCTTTGCACCAAAAGCGCGCGGTTGTTTTCAAGACAAAGCAAAATAGCTTCGGTAACGGTTAGGTTCAAGGGCCCCGGCGTCGATACCGGCGCCTCAACCGCTTCGGGTCGCCCGGCATCCGCCGCACGCATGAGCACGCTTGAATCGGCCGGCACCTTCGGTCCTCCCGCAGCGCGCTCTATCCGTTTTTCAATTGGCGCACAGGCAACCGATGTCATCAATACCCAGCCTATGGCAATGAACGTCGGCAAACGAAAATACCCTCTGGTAACCATCATATTCGAATCCTCACGAATCCCGGCTCCTTCCGACAACGGTCGGGTGTGTCCTTTTTTTTTGGTATTTTTAAACCGCGTTGGATAGGTTATATAGCAGGTCGATGCGCAATGACAACGGAAAGGGTGTGGTACCATGAAATCGGGCGGCCCTAAAATTTTTCTTCTGGCGATTCTTCTGATCGGTGCGGCGGCGGGTTTGAGCTGGTTTTTTTTCGGTCCGTTTCGGGATCAAACCGACTCGGGCAAAAGCGGTAAATCGTTACACGCCGTGCCGGTGGAGGTAGCACCCATTCAGCACGGGCCGATCGCGTTACAGCGCGCATTCAGCGGGGAGCTGGAAGCCCTGGCCGCCTTTGTGGTTGCTCCGAAGGTAAGCGGCCGCGTGGAGCATGTGATCGTGAATATCGCCGATACGGTCACGCGGGGGCAGGTAGTGGCCGAGCTGGACAATGATGAGTATGTTCAGGCGGTCGCCCAGGCACAGGCCGACCTATTGGTCGCCGGGGCCAACCTGTCCGAAGCCGGAAGCGCCCTGAAAATAGCCGATCGCGAGTTTAAGCGCACCGAGTCACTGTTAAAGCGCGGCATTGCATCTGATTCCGAGTTCGATGTCGCCCGCCAGGACATTCTCGCAAAGCAGGCAAAACTTAAGGTCGCCGAGGCCCAGGTTACAAAATTCAAATCATCTCTGGAAACCGCCAATATTCGGCTCGGTTACACGAAGGTAACCGCCGGCTGGACGGGCGGCAGCGAGCATCGCGTCGTTGCCGAGCGCTATGTGGATGAAGGCCAGACCGTCGCCGCCAACGCGCCCCTGCTTTTGATCGTCGAGCTGCATCCCATCGTCGGGGTGGTGTTTGTTACCGAAAGAGACTACGCCCATTTAAAACCCGGACAATCTGTTTTGTTAACAACGGAGGCCTATCCGGGCGAAACATTTACCGGCCGCATTGATCGCATCGCGCCCGTCTTTCAAACCGCCACGCGCCAAGCACGCGTTGAAATGACCATCGACAATTCAGCGTATCGGCTCAAACCCGGCATGTTCATTCGGGCGACGGTGGTATTGGCCCGAGTGCCGGAAGCCGCCATCGTCCCGGAACAGGCGTTGACCATGCGTCATGACAGGCACGGTGTCTTTGTCGTCCGTGAGTCGGAACAATCAGTCGCCTGGCGCGAAGTGGAAGTGGGCATTCGTGAAGACGGCCGGGTGCAGGTGAAAGGCGAGGGGCTCTCCGGCCGCGTCGTCACGCTGGGTCAGCAGTTGCTTAGCGACGGCTCCCCCATAACCCTTTCCGACGGGCAGGGCGACACCGCTGCCGGCCGCGAACAGGAACCCCCCCCATGAATTTACCGAGCTTTAGCGTCAAGCGACCGGTATTCACCATCATGGTGACCCTGATTCTGGTCATTCTCGGGGCGGTCTCATTGGGCCGATTACAAATCGACATGATGCCCAACATCGAATTGCCGACACTGACCATTCGAACGGAGTACGAGGGAGCCGGCCCGGAGGTGATCGAGCGCCTGGTGACGCAGATTATTGAAGAGATCGTTGCCACGGTGCCGAACGTAGCGGAAATCACCTCAACCTCCTCAGAGGGTCAGAGCACAATCCGGGTCACTTTCGTGTGGGGAACAAACATCGACACCGCAGCGATCGACGTTCAGGGCAAAATCGAGGACGAGATCAACGAATTACCGGAAGATATTGTCCGGCCCCGCATTCGAAAATTCGATATCGCCAGTTTTCCGGTCGTATTGCTGGGTATTTCCAGTGACCTTGATCCCGTGGAACTTACCGAACTGATCGAGGTTCAGATCCGTTACCGCTTTGCCCGCATTCCGGGCGTTGCGCAGGTCGACGTCTGGGGCGGCTTCAACCGTGAAGTCCGGATCGAACTTGATCCGAACCGGATCAAGGCCGTCGGCCTACCTCTGGACCGGGTCATCAAGGCGATTACCGATGCCAACCTGGATCTTCCGGCGGGCAAGATCGAACAGGGCCGCTATGAGATCATGCTGCGCGCTCCGGCCGAGTTTACCAGCCTCGATCAGATTCGAAACACGGTCCTGGTTCAGCAGGATGGGGCGGCCATCACCTTGGGTCAAGTCGCCGATGTTCAAGATACCTATGAGAAACTGACGCGCATCGTGCGCGTAAATGGCAGCCGAGGACTGCGCGTGGCGATTCGAAAACAGGCCAATGCCAATACGGTCGACGTATCCCGGCGGGTTCTGGCCGAGATTGAAGCCGCCAACCGGGCCCATCCCCAGATCAGGATTGTTCCGGTCTCCAATCAGGGCAATTATATCGAGCGATCCATCACCAATGTCGCCCGATCGGTGCTTTACGGGGGCGGACTGGCCATTGTGGTATTGCTGTTTTTTCTGCGCAACCTTCGCAGTACGCTGGTGATTTCGCTATCGATTCCCATTTCCATCATCACCACATTTGCTCTTATTTACTTCGGGGGATTTACGCTCAACCTGATGACGCTGGGAGGGCTGGCCCTGGGAGTGGGCATGATGGTCGACAGTGCCATCGTTGTGCTCGAAAACATCTTCCGCCGCCGCGTCGAAAACGGCGAAACACCGGAAGACGCATCGATGGAAGGCGCTCGCGAGGTCGGGCCCGCCATCATTGCCAGCACCATTACCACGCTGGTCATTTTTCTGCCGTTGATTTTCGTGCAGGGCGTTTCGGGCATTCTCTTCAAGGAGCTGGCCTATGTGATCATTTTCGCGCTGATCTGTTCGCTCGTCCTGGCATTGACGCTGGTGCCCATGCTGGCATCCAGACTCCTCGCCACAAGCGGGCCGCAGGCCAAGTCGCCGACATCATCCCGAACGAACCGTTGGGCCACGGCTGCAGGGTTTGTTTTTTCGGGTCTTGAAACCGCTTACCTGAACTTGCTGCGATGGGCTTTGAACCATCGATTGGCCACAATCGTTTCAGCGGCTGCCGTATTCTGCGCCAGTTTATCGCTCTTGCCCCTGATCGGTAGTGAATTTTTGCCCCCCAGTGATGAGGGAGAGGTGCGCATCACCGGAAAAATGGAAATCGGGACCCGCCTCGATCTGGTTGACCAACAGACACGCGCTATAGAGCAAATCGTTCAACCGGCTGTGCCCGAAGCCGTTGCCTCGGTGGTCAGTGTCGGCGCCTCGGGCGGGCGGCCTGAAGCAAGTTCAGAAGGGGAAATCAGCCTGTCTCTGCTGCCGGCCGCCCAGCGCGAACGCTCCAATGCGGACATCGCTCAAGACCTGCGTTCTCGACTGGAAGGCAGCATTCCCGGAATGGAAATTCGTGTTCGGGCGCCCCAGGGGCAATTTATTTTGGAGCGTCTTCTGGGAAGTGACGAAGGGCTAAGTATCGAGATCCGGGGATTCGAACTGACCACGCTCGATGTGCTGGCCGCCCGCACGGCCGAATTGATCGAGGGTGTGCCGGGCATCACGGACGTTGAGACCAGTCTCGAAGCCGGCGTCCCACAGTGGGAAATTCGCATGAATCGCGACAAGGTCGCCGATCTTGGCTTAAGTGCTCGCGACGTCACGCAGCTTCTGCAAACCGCAGTGGCCGGTTCCAAGGCCGGCGAATACCGAACGGGGGGCAATTCTTATCGCATACTGGTTCAACTTAAAGATGTCCAAAAACGAACGCTGGATGAAATTCTCAATCTGATGCTGACCACCGCATCCGGAGACAAAGTGGCACTGCGCAACGTCGTTACATCCGAACTGAGCCGTGGCCCGATGCTGATCGATCGCAAGGACCAGCAGCGCATGATAACGGTTCGCGCCAATGTCGCGGGCCGCGATTCGGGGTCTGTGGCCCGAGACGTGCAGGCGTTGCTGAATCAGCTTCCCCGCCCCGTCGGCTATGACCTGACCGTCGCCGGTAATTTCGAAGAGCAACAAAAGGCTTTCGGGGAGCTGATCATCTCCCTTGTGCTGGCCTTGGTCCTCGTCTATATGGTGCTGGCCTGTCAATATGAATCACTACGAGATCCGCTGGTTGTTATGTTCTCCGTCCCGTTGGCGGCGGTCGGCGTGCTGGTAACGTTGTTTATTACGGACACAACGTTGAATGTGCAGTCCTACATCGGCTGTGTCATGCTGGGCGGAATCGTCGTCAACAACGCCATTCTTTTGGTGGACCAGGCCGGTCGATTGATTCATGAGAGAATGCGAACACACGATGCCCTGATCGAGGCCGGCCGCCGCAGATTGCGCCCGATTCTGATGACGACCTTGACCACCATCCTCGGTCTGCTGCCTCTGGCGCTCGGCATCGGCGAAGGCGCAGACGCTCAAGCGCCTCTGGCGCGGGCGGTTGTCGGCGGACTTACCGGATCAACGCTGATTACGCTGGTACTGATCCCGGTCGTTTATTCACTGTTTCATTCAGGACCCGAAAACCAGCCGCCTGAACCGGCTCAAGAAAGATAACCCGCATGGCTCAGCTTCAGAGATGTACTTTAAAAAGCACCTGTAACCGCGCAGCAATCCGTCCGAATTTCATGGGCGCTTAGAAATCCTCCGAATCCGCTTCTTCCCTTGTGATTGCTTTTTTGGATGTCTTTTTCAGGTGTTGAGCTGAATTGTAGCCAATTTCCTTTTGGGATGCCCGTGTTGGTTCCGGTGTCAATTCGAGTTGCCCAACCCGGCCTTGCGCAAGGGCCTTTTGGGCATTGCCGTTATCCGACCGGCCGACCATGGCAACCAAATCTTCTATAAAGGCTTCCAGTTGTTTTGCCTGAGCATTGAGTTCCTCGGTCGCGCCGGCGGACTCTTCCGCACTCGCCGCATTTTGCTGAATGACGCTGTCCATTTCCGAAACGGCTTTGTTGATCTGTTCGATGCCCTGGGCCTGCTCCTCACTGGCCGAGGCGATCTCACTGATCAAATCAGCCACCTTGGTGGCACTTTCGGTAACCTTTGCAAAGGCATCATCCGTATTTGTGACCAGTTTGGCACTCTCATCGACTTTCTTTCGGGTCTGTTCGATCAAAACGGCGGTGTTTTTTGCCGCTTCGGCAGCACGGATGGCCAGGTTACGAACCTCGTCCGCCACGACGGCAAATCCGGCGCCGGCTTCACCGGCGCGGGCGGCTTCAACCGCCGCGTTAAGTGCCAGCAAGTTGGTTTGAAAAGCGATTTCATCAATGGTTTTAATAATTTTGGAAGTTTCGGCGCTGGCGTTTGAAACATCCTTCATCGCTTCCGCCAGATTCGCCATGGTTTCGTTGGCCCTTGTCACGATGTTTTTGGTTTCCTTCATCAAGTTGTCGGCTTGGTTGGCGTGGGAGGCGTTCTGTTTTGTCATCGACGCCATCTCTTCAAGGGAAGAGGATGTCTCTTCCACCGAGGCGGCCTGCTCGGACGATCCTTCGGCCAGCAACTGGCTGGTACCCGCCAGTTGGCCCGAGACCTCGGATACCTTCTCCGAACTGTCCATCAACCCGTGAATGATATGGTTGAGTGATTTCGTGATCACCCGCGCCATCAAAAACGCCAAAACAATGCCAAAAACGGACGCGATCACCGTTCCGAGAAGCATCATGCCGTTTGCACGGCCCGACTGGGAGGTCATCTGTGTTTTCTGCAATGCGCTGGCTTCAAAGCAGAGAGTCTGGGTGGCCTGGGCGGCTTTTAACATCTCATCGGCCGCCTCGTCTTGTTGTTTTACAACCTGATCAAATTCGACAAAGGCATCGCGAAATGCAATCACATCCGCAATAATGGCTTCCACCTGCTGAACACCGACCGGGGACTGAAGACTGATGGCCAAAGCTTGCGCTCGTCTAAGCAACTCACCCAAACCCTCAACAATCCGATTATAAGAGGCTTCCCCTCCGGACAGAATAAATTCTTTTTCTTCATTCTGAACACCATTGAATTGTGAATAAAGAAGATTGGCCTCCTTGGTGTTGGCGAGACGCTCATCCATTTGCCGATCGGTTTCGGCGAGGGTTTTTGTCAGCTCATCGGCAAAACTAACGCGAACTTCAAGCCCTTTATCCATTGCTTTTCTGGATTTCCCGGCAAAGGACTCTAATGCCGTTAAATCCTTTTCCGCTAAAATTTTCCGAAATTCATCCACATGCGCCTGATAGCTGGCCATCATCAGGTCCAATTGTTCGATGGCCTTTGGGTCTTGCAGTTTTGTTTTCAGATCTTCCGCAAGACCAAAGGTCTCGGAGTTGTCAAATTCCCAGGTTTTCATATATCTTTCGTCGAACTGATAAATCAATTCCGTAGCCAGTGCCCTGTTCTCGAGGATACGGTTCAGCAGTTCGTTTATCCTATCCGTTTTTTCCATCTGCTCTGTGAGAAGAGATTTCCCCTTGCTGCGAATATCGATCAACTCGGCATTTTGCGACTCCCGAAATTTCTGAACGCCTTCCATGGCAACGTCGGCGCGGGTCCGCATATGCTTCAGGGTGGTTTCTTTCGTCCCCGTCAACTCGACATACCGGTTAAACGCCTGGTGATAAAGGTCGATTTGTTTTCCGACCTTTTTGAACAATTCCCCTTCACTTGTATTGGAAAATTGTTTGGCGGTATTTGCAGCAATCGCTTTGATCGATTGGATATTTTTCAGCACCTTTTCAGCAATCTCGGGGGTGGCCTTTCGCATGTAATCCTTTTCAAACTGTCGCGTTTCCAGCAGGTCCTGAACCAAACCACCCACTTGGCCGACTTTTTCGCTCAGATTTAAAACATTTGACAGACCTTTAAGCCCTACTACAGCAACGGCAACCAGCAAAACCAAGACTATCGCAAACCCGCCGAAAATCTTGCCTTTCAATTTGATTTTCTGGAACATTATTTTCTCCTTTCGCCCAATGAGGATTGTTGAAGCCGTATTGATCATGCACGAGATAATTCGAACCGCGTTTTTCATCCTGATGATTCAACCCGTGAAAAATCAGCTAAAAGGGGAGACGCTGAATCAAACGTCGTTTTCTATATCTTAATTATGGCTATAAGACAATTCTTATCCAAAGGTTATCCAAGCTTATTCCGGTCCATTCCTTTTTTTTACCAATGCTTCAGTGAGCCTTTTTTGTCCCTCATTATTATCTCCTGGTATCAAAAAATCGGGTACCATGTCGAAAGCGGGAATTAACCGAAAATGTCGTTGCCGCTTAACGCGCTTTTTCCTCACATTTGCTCTTATCGGCACATTGTCATTAAAAGTAAAATTAAAAACGGGGGAAATGTTGGACCCGCCTCGTCCCCACCTAAACGCTGAAACGTAACTGCTTCTGAAAAGGGCTCTATTCCGACACAAGGGGAAACCGTTCCATGATTTTTTTAAAGAAATGGTGTAACTACTTAGGAATACAGAATTCAGGAGCCAGAATTCAGAATAATGCACTAACCGCCTGAATCTTCATTCAACTATATTAATCCGGCTGCTTTCAGTTGTTTTTATTCTGAATTCTGGATTCTGTCTCCTGGCTACTGAGCAGTTACGAAATGGTTTGTAAATTCGATAGGATCTGACATAATTACAGGCATTCCGGAAAATAGCAAAAGGGGTAAAAATGATGAATGTGATCGCTTTTAACGGTAGTCCCAGAAAAAAAGGGAATACGGCCACCTTGCTCGAAAATGCATTGGCCGGCGCTAAAAACGGCTCCGCGAAGACGGCGCTTGTGCATCTCTATGACCTGACGTTTAAAGGGTGTATCAGTTGTTTTGCGTGTAAAAAAATCGGTGGAAAACACCATGGCCGATGCGCGCAAAAAGACGAGCTATCACCGATTCTGGACAGAGCCGCCGAAGCTGACCTCTTAATACTCGGCTCACCGATCTATTTTTTTACAGAGACCGCCATGATGCGTTCTTTCATGGAACGGCTTATCTATCCGTATCTTTCGTACACCCCGGGGTATGCGTCTCTTTTCCCGCGAAAAATTCATACGGGTCTGGTGTACACGATGAACCTTACCGCAGAGCAGATGCCCGTCTATGGTCAGGACAAGTCGGTGGCGGCGTCCCGATGGTGGCTTGCTCATATTTTCGGCCACTGTGAGGTGTTGAATTGTTTCGATACGCAGCAATTCAACGATTACTCAAAATATTTGTCGACCGCTTTTGACGCGGATGCAAAGGTGAAACGGCGTCAAGAGATTTTCCCCAAAGATTGCCTGCGGGCATATGAATTCGGGCGCAACCTCATTGCGATAAACCCAACAATAGAAGATGAACATGGAGCAGACAGGCCGTAGCATTCCACCGCTCAAGCCGGCGGGGTACGGATTAGCTTAAAAATTCAAGAATGTATTTAGTCGCCGTGAAGGTCATAACGCCCGCCAGCATCCATTTAATGGCCTTGGCCGGAACGAATTTCTGACAACGCGCCCCGAGGTACATTCCGGCCATTCCCCCCAAACCGAAAAGGATTCCTAACAACCAATCTGGAGCCACCGAAAGGTGGGAATAAAACGGCGCAATGGCCTGATAAAAGGCCACACCGGCTATCGATGTCACGCAGGTTCCCATTAAGGCCGCGCCTGCTACCGTGTAAACCGGCAACCTGAAGAACGTGATCAGAAACGGGGCAATAATCGCACCGCCACCGATACCATAAATCCCGCCCACAATGCCGACGATGAAGCTGAGAAGAGAGATACCCCAAATGGACACGTCAAAAGATTCCTCGTTGAAGGTGTATCCCAGCCGCTTCAGGTTGAAGTGAGTCACCGTTGTCCTTCCATAACCGTCCCCGCCGGATTTTTCGGTACCGGCGGTCTTCGACCTTTCGTCTCCCGCTTCCTCCCGAGGCCGGTTTTTATTGTTGGCTTCGGTGCCAGTGTCTGTGTTTTTCTTCAGTAAATCCCGTACCATTCTAAAACCGATATAAAGCAGAACGCCGGCGGCAAAGAGCTTAAAATGTTTTGCATTCGGCAAGTAGGCCACACGCACGATAGCCCCGATAAAGACGCCGGGCAGCGTACCGGCGACGATGATCCAGGTCAGGGGCCACACCATCCGGCCCTCGCGCCAATAGCGATACACCCCGCTGGGAATGGCCACGATGTTGAACACCTGGTTGGTGGCGCTGACCGACGGATGCGTGTACCCGAGAAACGACATCTGAAACGGCAGCAGCAAAAAGGCTCCGGAAACACCTCCCATGGAAGTAAAAAACGAAATTATGAACGCCATTAAAGGCGGTATCCAAAAAGCGACTTCAATTCCGGCGGTCGGAAAAAACATGAGCGCCTCCAATCCAAAAAAATGCGACGACATTTAGTCACGAATATTATTTTATTAGTGATAGTAAGTTGCGACAAGCGCATGTGTCAAGACATTTTTGTAATAGGTTCGAAAGGGTTGCGTTAAAAATAGGGAGCCCGATGCTTGTGGATTGAACAACCTTTTTAAAGCGGCATGAAACGATGACTATCTGCTGAAAGTCCCTGCGACTAAATGTTTTACATGCATTTTTTTTCTAGCACCTCGACAACACCGTTGGTTAATCGATAGCCCCTGTCCGCCACATGCAGCAATGCTTTCTGATGTGAGATAGATATGATCGTAAGTTTTCCCCTTAGCTGATATAGCGTAGCGCAAATTGCCGCCTCACTGTCCGGATCAAGGGAACTGGTGGCCTCATCCAGAATTAACAGCTCCGGTCTATGGACCAGCGCCCTTGCGATGGTGATCCGCTGCCGTTGTCCCCCTGACAGGCGAGCGCCTTTTTCCCCGACAGAGCTATGAATTCCGTGAGGCATCTCGGCTACAAAGCGCAAAGCCCCCGCATTCTGCAAGGCTTGCGCCACGTCCTTTTCAGTTAGCGACGGATCACCCAACGTCACATTCATAAACACCGAATCGTGTAAAAGGAGGCTTTCCTGGGGCACATACCCGATCATGTGACGCCATGCCTTGATATCCACAGTTGATAGCGGAATGTCATCAATCCAGAGCTTCCCGGCTTGCGGGCCCAAAAGACCGGTGATCAAATCAATCAGTGTGGTTTTTCCTGCGCCGGAGGCCCCGATAATGACCGAGAAAGACCCCTTTGGAAATGACAACGATATATTCTTGAGTACAAAACGGTCTCCATACGAGAAACTGACCGCTTCAAAACGGATCGAATGAGTAAAGGTGGGCAGGAGGGTTCCGACGCTGGTTTCCCGTTCATTTTCGGCCTCTTTTATTTTTGCCATCAGGGACCAGTAGGCGCTTTCCGCAATGACCATGGACTGGTATTCTTTCTGGGCTTTTTGAAGCGTTTTCAAAGTCTTGGCCAACATATAAACCATAATGATGACCTTGGCGAGCGGTAGTTGCCACCAAACGAGCGCCACATAAAGCCCAAAAGCAAAAAAAATAATAACGAGCGGTTCCTGAAGTGCTCGCAGGGCCTCTTCACTGAACACCTGTTTTTGCAATACCGCATTGAGCTGCTTTGTTTCTCTCTGTAACACCGAATCGGCCTCGTTTTCCCGGGCCATGGATTTAAGCGGCTTGATGGATTGGAGTGTATCGGTCAAGAGAGACAGCAGCGATTTAAGCAGTCTGGTTTGCTGGGCGCCGGCTTTTTTTGCTTTTGTAACCAGGCGTCGAAGCACATATAGAATGAGAATACCGGCGCCTAAGGTGATGAGGGTTATCTTCCACCCCAGCAACAGGGCGACGATGGCGTAAATAACCGCATGCAGCGAAAACGCAATGGCCCTGATTCCATAGAGGAAGGCATCCGATGAGCGTTTGGCCTCTGTCGCAAAGGCATTGGTGAATCGGCCGACCGGTTGGTTGACATAATATTCCCAACGCGTCGCAAACAGGGCGCCAATCAGGGCCAACCGAAGATCCGTGGCCACCCGGGCAACCATGTATCCCACCTGCTTGTTGGCCAGAAGAACCAGGATGGCTTTCAACATGATGCTCACAACAAAAATAAACAGCATAACACCAAGGGTTGAGGGCATTCCGGTTGCAGTTAAAAAGCCGGTAATAATTCCTTCCATTGCAGAGCCGGATCGATGTGAAGCGCCGAGTGATCCGGGGGCGCCCATCGCAATGCCCAACAGCGGAACCAGCATCGAGATGCCGAATCCCTCGGAAATACCCGCCAAAAGCGTGGCTATTAGCGTGAACAGGCTTTGAATGGGATAGCGATGAACAAAGGTGATAATAAGGCGCATGGCGACAATCTGTTTGGGACTGATTAAGTGTGTTTTTGCCCCGTAACTTAACGTAAGGAAGCAAACACCTCTCCTATTTTTTGAACCTGCTCATCCGTGTGAGCGGCGCTCAAACTGCAGCGCAGCAGCGCCTTTCCATCAGGCGTGGCCGGCGGTAACACCATGTTGACATAAATGCCGCTTGCCAACAACCGGTTCCAATCCGCGATGGCCGCCTTTTCTTGATCGTAACAAACGGCGATAATGGGACTGGGCGCCGGTCCCAAAGAAAATCCCGACGCTTTGAGACGTCGGTAGAGATCTTTCGCATTTTTCCAAAGTCGATGTTTCAACTCCGGATGAGAGATCATCATCTGCAAGGCTTTGCGTGTGGATGCAATACTTGACGGAGAGGGGGACGCGGTAAACACATAGGGCCGGCTTGCATAGCGAATCAGATTCAATTCCGGATGATTACTTGTGCAAAAGCCACCAATGGCCCCAAGGCTTTTGCTAAAGGTGCCGATGATGAAATCGACGCTGTCTTCAACGCCGGCCTCCTCAGCCAGGCCCCGGCCGTTCTCGCCAAGAATGCCCAATGAGTGGGCTTCATCGACCATTAAATAGGCGCCGTATTGCTGGGTCAATGCTGCAATGTTCGCCAAGGGCGCCCGATCCCCCAGCATGCTATAAATTCCTTCAACCGCAACCAATACGTTGGTTTTTCTGTTTTCAAGCCGTTTGAGGCGTTTTTCCAAATCCGTTGCATCGTTATGCCGAAAACGGATCACCTCCGCCCCGCCCATTCGACATCCATCGTAGATACTGGCGTGGCAATCGGCATCGATGAGAATGACCTCTCCGGGGCCTACAACCGTGGACAGAATGGATAGGTTGGCGATATATCCTGTAGAAAACACGATGGTATCCCTGCGGTTAAAAAAACGGGAGAGTTCCGCTTCCAAAGCCACGTGTCCCGAGAAGGTCCCATTGGCCATTCGTGATCCGGTGGTGCCGGTTCCTTCTTTTTGGACGGCCCGGCATGCTTCGCGAATACATTCGGGGTTAAACGTCAGGCCCAAATAATTATTGCTTCCGGCGAGAATCACGGGGCGGCCATTCACAACGGCTTCAGTCGCCGAGATAATATCTTCCATGACGATGTTAAAAAACTCGATGCCGTTTTCTCTCATCGCCTGACGCCTCTCAGCCAGCGGCTGAAATTTATCAAATAATCCCATTAACACCCATTCCCTTTTAATTTTTCGATTTGCAGGCTTAAATCACCGATGGTGCGAATTTTCGGCAGAATATTGATCGGAATCGAAATGTCAAAATCGTCTTCAAGACGCTCCAAAATTTTCATTACCTTAAGCGAATCAAGGCCCAAATCGGCTGTCATCTCCGTTTTGGCCGTGATTTCTACTCCCGCCGGAACCAGGGGGATCAATATATCCAAAATTTTGGCTATCACCTCGTCGTTTGTTGTCATGAAATACATCCTTTTAAATTTTCAAATACGATCTGGTAATGGGCGTCTATGCCCCGAGCCTGAACGTTTGCCTGAGCCCTTCCGCCAAAGTGACTTTCGGCGCCCACTTCGTGTCGCGCATCAACGCCGTGTTGTCAGCCACCCAGTCGGAATGAATCAATTCTCGAACTTTTCCGGGTGTTAGCATGGGGGCGCGGCCAGCGATCCGCGCGGCCGTCACATTCAGCACGGATAGAAACCTTAACAAGGATACCGGAATGTTTACACGGCCGATGGGTTTTCGGTGTAGTTGCGACACAATCCTTACAACCTCTTTCCATGCGTATCCACCCGCATGTCCGTCATGCAGTTCATATAGGCATCGGGATCGTGCGCCGTGATGAAGCCAGCAGATAACCGCCTCCGCCAAATCTTCCCCATACAGAAGCGAAAACCGGTTTTCGTCACCGCCGATAATGGGGGCGACCCCTTTTGCCATCCATTGAAAAAGCGGAAAAAGTTCCCGGTCTTCAGGGCCATATACGGCAGACGGCCTGAAAATGCTCCACATCATTTTCTCTGAAATGGCGGCCAGCGCTTTTTCCCCCTTTTGTTTGCTCGCGGCATATGGCGAAAGATGCGGTTCACGCGCGGCTAAAGAGGAAATCAATAAAAAGCGGGGAATGGGACATTGCTCGGTTGCCGCCTGCACCAATCGCGCCACACCGCCGGTATTGATCCGCTCAAAATCCATTGGATTGAAACCACGGACAGCGCCTGCGCAATGCACCACGGCATCTGCGCCGTGAACCAAAGACCGAAGGCTCGCGAGGTCGTCCAGATCACCTAATATCCACTTGATGGGGCTCTTGTTTGAGCATTTATGAATCGAAGTGGGACGGACCAGGGCTTGAACTTGCCACCCGCCGAATATCAACCGTTGGGCGATCATACCGCCGATGAACCCGGTCGCGCCTGTTAGAGCAATCCTGTTCGGCATAAAAAGACGGAAATCCCTTCGCTGGCGCCATATTGAGAAATGTTTGAACGATTCGAACCCATTATGCCAGCCTCATTTGCGATGAAAAAATGGCGCCGGTCCGAAATCAACACGCTTCGGCACGCCGTTTTTCATCGCAGCCATCGACTTGATTCTCAGCGAAACGCTTAAGATACTCCTTTCGCGCACCGGAGCGGGATGGCTTTCCGGACGTCGTTCGAGGAATGGTGTTTCGAGGGACGAGTTCGATGAGGCTGTCTATTCCCAGCTCCTCACGAACCAAGCGGCGAACATAGTCTACCAGATCAGCGCGTTTTTGGGGGTCGGTCAAGCGGCATTGGATCATGATGACAGCCACCTCTTCGCCCTTTGGGCCGGGTACCGAGAACGCCAACGCATCCATTGTCCGTATTTCGGGATGTGATTCAACCAGAAACTCGATGTCCTGAGGCCAAATATTGCGGCCATTTATGATAATCAAGTCTTTTTGACGTCCTGTAATAACGACACAGTCACCAATTTTGTAAGCTTTATCGCCCGTGTTGAGCCAATTATCCCGGGAAAGAACGTCTTGTGTGGCTTTTAAATCACCAAAATAGCCGGACATGACGCTGGGTCCCCTTAAAAAAAGCTCACCACAATGTCGTTCCGGAAGTGCTTGCCCATTAGGATCCCGAACCGATATTTCATATCCGGGAAGCGGCTCGCCGCAATTCACAAACGTGTTGAATCTGCCCTCGTGATTATCTTTTGTTGCAGCGACGGGTATTGCCCGATTCTGATTCGCGAGAAGATTCGCATCAACGCAATCCACCTGCACCCCATTGCCCAGCTCGCCGAAACATACGGCAAGGGAGCATTCCGCCATGCCGTAGCACGGCAGGAACGAACGGGCAGTAAAACCGCAATGTTTCAAAATATGGGCAAATGTTTCAAGCGATTCGGTCCGAATCATTTCCGCGCCGACACCAGCGACTCGCCATGCGCTCAGGTCATAGGGTTGCGGTTCGTTGTCTCTAAGACACCGCGAAACCAAATCGTAACCGAACGGCGGGCTAAAAGAAATGGTGGCTCGATTTTCAGACATGAGCTTTAGCCATAACCGAGGACGCATGGCAAAATCCCGGGTACTCAAATAATCGACGGATATCTGGCATGCCATCGGCGCTAACAGCAACCCGACCAACCCCATATCGTGAAAAAAGGGAAGCCAGGATACCGCGCGATCTCCCGGTCGAATCCGAAGGCCCTGTTTTATAATGGCGGACAGGTTGTTTAAAACCGCTCGTTGTGTAATCATGACGCCACGCGGAAAGCGAGTGCTTCCGGATGTATATTGCAGATAAGCCAAATCGGTCGGCTCAACGGGGTGTGGCGGGGTATCCGCTTCCGGAAGGCTATCGTAGTCTTTGGGACTTCCCAGAAAAAGAAAATTTAATTTTTCGGCGGCTTCCGTCAAAAAAGGAAAAAAATCTTCCGTCGCCATCGCCAGATCGGGTCGGCAAATAGAGAGCAATCGCGCAAGCTGTGTCACGTATGCGTTGTGACCGCCCAATTGAATTTGAGCCGGCAATGGAACCGGCGTTATTCCGGCATATTGGCAAGCGAAAAAAAAACGGACAAAGTCCGGATGGGTATTCGCAACCAACGCCATGCGGGCGCCCCGGGTGACGCCCAGATGGTTGAATTTTTTTGCCAGGATTTTCGCCTCGCTGCGTAGCGTATCGTATGGAAGTGCCGTAATCAGCTTGCCCTTTCCGGAATAAAAATTGTATCCGGTCTGTCCTTGGGCCGCGTAATCCAAGGCCTCTGCAAGGGTTGAAAAAAAAGAGGTTTTGTTTGCCTGAAACCTATTGCCGGTCGACGTTGCCTGCATAGCGCGAGGGGTTCTCCCTTGAGGATTGTTCGTTCAAAAAGTGAATCGCCGCATCACCACATCGGTCATTTGTTGAATTTTTACTTGCGACCGACAATGGACATATTTTTTTGCGTTTTATTGTTATATGGTAGCGATTGAAAAATCAACCAGTGGAATTCAAAAATTTCGAACGGGTGGTATTCGCTGATAACTGATAATGTTAACCATTCGCCCTTATTTCTGTCATCATCTTTGTCAACTTATTTACCAACTTCAGCCGCCGACAGGCCTTGAACCACAGCACCAGGATGCCATTGCACGGAACGCTTTTAAATAAACGGATAACAATTTATTTGTTTCTCCTGACACTGATCGGGAGCGCTCATGCAGCCGTTGCGGGTGGGGATATGCGTTCATGCACTTTCTTGCCCCCCTCTTCCTGGAAGCGCCTAACCTTTGATGGCTCGGGAACCTCGGCTAAAATAACCACTCGAATTCAGCTAACGAGCACTGCCGAAATGCCCGGCGATTTGATCACAACAGGGGAAGGAAAAGCCCTCGATGGTGTGGAGATGGCCGAGAATACGACATTATTAACGGTTGAAACCACCGTTCACTATTTGCTTTTTTTTAATGCAACATACACGGAACACATTTTGTTTAATACCGCAAATGCTCGGGTCTATCGTCGAATCAGGCAGCGTCACGGAACCGATCCCTGGGTCAAGGCCTATTATTGGACGCGCCAAGGGGTGCAAAGGCGAAAAATCATGCCTGCAAGTCCTGATGAAAAAAAACAGGCCCCCGTCAAATGGACCCGTCAAAGTCAATCGCTTTTCCCCTATCCCGACGAGAGGGAGTGCCTGGTGATATCGGATTCGACGATGTTATGTTACCTGTTATCAGTCCTCGAATACAGAAAGTTGCCGTCTGTCCTCTGCGTTTTCGGCAAAGCCCGGTTTCATCGCCTGATCATTGACGAGCAAGCATCCTTTCCGATAAAAACAGCGTTCAAGATGCATTCATCATCAGGCGATGATCGCGTTGAGGCTCAGTTAACACCGCTCGTTTTTTCCGTTTCAGCGCTACCGGCCGTATCCCCTGCCATAAAACCGGAACCATTTTCGCTGCTGGGTCTTGAAAAAGATATCTGTATTTATATCGATCCCTCCCGGCGGTTGCCGATCAGGGTTAGCGGGGTAAATCCCAAGCTTGGAAATCTGATACTTAACCTTAGTGATGCGGAATTAAAATGAGGAAAGGGGCGACACCGGCCGATTTTCTTTCAGGGCATCCGTTGTTTTTCCTGCGGCAATCCGTTGAACCTGTTGCCAATCATCCACGGAGTCGACATCTATGGCCGCCTCCGGAAACGGCATGATAACGACGCCCGATTTAAATCCAAGCCGGTGTGATATTCGATTCAAAGCCTGGGAAAGGGTCAGACGCCTCGTTAAATACCGTATCACGGTCATCCACCCGAAAACGCTGATGACACGCAATGGCCTTTTCCGCTGCTGCTCGACACGGTGCCAGAAATAGGCGGCTGACCGCCCGCGAGGCGTCAAAAAGGCAAATAGGTTACATGCGCAATAAGCGCCTTCGTTCAATCGATAAGCGGTTCGATGCGTTTCCGGGTAAGCCGCGGTTACAGCTTTATGCAGGGCGACGGCAGCGACGACATCGCATCCCGACGATAGGGCTTTCACACAAAAGTAATCGACCATTTGAGCGGTTAACAGGGCATGGTCGCTGGTGGTTAACAATACGGGGATGCCCGGGGCCAGCGATTGCATCACATGATAAGCACTTGCGCTCGGTGTCGCCTTGTTTTCAATCCATCGAACATTACCGGAGGCAAGCTGTGCCTTCAGTTGATCTTCCCGGTTTAGGATGGGTTCAGGGGGGCCGCATAGAATTTGGTCCTTAATGTTCCGGGCGGAAGATAATGCCGCCATCACCCCGAAGACCATGGGAATCCCATTAACCGGGGCCAGTGATTTGCACCGCACACCGGCGGCTTTGGCCACCGGGTTGACCGATTCCCTGTCTGCAGCCAGCACAATGGCGGTAAAATGCGGGGAGGAAATTTTCATTCGCCCTTAACTTGAAAGCGGTTTGTCATAAATACGATACGTTTTATATACCGTCCCGCCGATGTTCGTGATGATGTTTCGCATCGTCGTATTATCTTCCAGTATCCAGGACAGTTCAAGTTTTTTGATACCGCACCCCTCCCCTGCCTCTTGAATATCGCCGATGAGCCGGTAAGCCAGGGCCGCGCCCAACAGACTGTCATGATATTGGCTGCGAACGCCCATTAGCGGGATTCGCGCAGTTTCAGGATATTTTACTTTCAGGCGCCATAACAATTTAAGCCACCCAAACGGAAAGAGCCTGCCGTTTAAATCACGAATCACCTCATTGAGGTTGGGAAGCACCAGCATGAATGCGGCCGGCTCCCCATTCACCTCGGCAATTCTAATCAGTTTATCATTGACCAGAAGTTTTAGATCCTTTCCAAGGTGGTCAAATTCTTTCTGCGTAAAAGGAACAAACCCCCAATTTCCGGACCAGGCATCATTGAAGATGTCTTGAACGATATTTAAATCTTCCTGAAAGTGCGCTTTTCGAAACGGTCGGGTGTGAACGCGGTTCCGGGTTCTTTTCATAATCAGCCGCATGGCTGCTGAATGGGTGAACCCCCAATCGATGGTGTAGCTGAATAAGTCCTTGGTCTTTTGATATCCGCACTGTTCAATATGCTTTTGATAGTAGGGCCGTGCATGCCCCATCATAATCGACGGTGGGGTGTCAAAACCTGCAACGAGTAAGCCGCATTCCTGGTTGATGGATAAATTAAAGGGCCCCCGTGCCCGCGTCATTCCTTGGCGTTGCAACCAGGTCTCTGCCGTGTTCATCAGCGCCTGAAACGTATCAACATTGTCCTCGGCTTCCAGCATGCCCCAAAAACCGGTGCGGTCCTGATACCGTTGAAGATGAAGTTGATCGATTTGAGCACTGATTCTTCCCACTGGTTTTCCATGCCGGTATGCGATCCAAAAACCGCAGCGGGCATGATCAAAATAGGGGTTTTTAGGGGAAAGATGCATCCGCCGTTCAAGCAGAAGGGGCGGTACCCACATGGGGTCGTCTTTGTACACCGGCCATGGCATGCGAATAAACGCATTACCTGTTTGTCTACTGTTTATTTTTTTGATATGCAACGGCTTGCCGGGAAGGCAGTAGTGCTTCTCCACCGCCTGTTTTTTTAAATTCATTTCTGTTTGCCTGTCGGTGAGCATCTTGGGTGGTCAGCAGGGTTGACTGTTTCAAATTTATTGACATTACAAAGCCTTTAGAACAAGGTCAATATGCAAAATGGGTATCGGTGGCATTTTCGAAAAAGCAATCATTCCAAAGGGGATGATGCTTATTTTCCCCTGCTTCCGCGCAGGTAATATTTATTCGTTTGATTTCAAATAGGTATGGGAGGGGTATGCTTATGAAGGCGATTGTCTTGAGCGCAGGCCAGGGGAAACGACTTTTACCATTGACTTCCGAATTACCGAAATGCCTGTTGCCGATCGGCGGAAAAACATTGATCGAATGGCAGATCGATGAGTTGAACAAATGCGGGATAACTCAGATCACGGTCGTAACGGGTTATCGTTCAGAAAAAGTCAAGGCGGTTCTTGACCGGCGTTACGAGCCAGGGCAGGTCAAGACCCTTTACAACGAGGCCTATGCAAAGACAGATAACCTGGTAAGCTGCTGGGCCGCCAGAGAGGAGATGACCGAAGATTTTCTTCTTCTGAACGGCGACACGTTATTTGAAAAGGGGGTCATCGCACACCTGTTTGCGTCGCCGCCCCTTCCGGTTACCGTGGTGGTAAGTTGTAAAGAGCGATATGATGCCGATGATATGAAAGTTGAAATGGCGGATGGCCGGCTTGTTAAAATCGGAAAGGATTTGGCTCCGGAAAACGTTCACGGAGAATCCATTGGGATGATATTGTTTCGTGGTCAGGGGCCCGGGTTGTTCCGATATGCCCTGGAAAAGGCCTTAGATAACCCAACGGCGCTTCATCAATGGTATTTATCCGTCATTGGTGAAATGGCCCGTGAAATGCCGGTATCGACCTGTTTGATCAACGGCCTGAAATGGTGCGAGATTGATTATCCGTCCGATCTCAAGCAAGCAGATAGCGTGGTTGGTGCTTGCGATGGGAGTATTGAGGTCGCCCAAAGTTTTAATATTGGATAGCATGTGATTATTGATCGTTATATCCAGCGTGAAATACTGAAACCCGCCGTGGCGACATGTACGATTTTAATTATAATTTACGGTTGTTATATCTCATCAAGGTATCTGGAAGATGCGGTCTACGGTCAATTGCCCGGTTCCACGGTGATCCTTTTAATTCTGCTCAGAGCGGCCATTGCATTGGAGGTGCTGTTACCAACCACTCTGTATGTATCCGTGGTGCTTGCCCTTGGCCGCCTTTACAGGGATTCCGAGATGGTCGCCCTCTTTTCCTGTGGCATCGGTATCCCGCGAATACTTAAATCCGTTTTTTTCCTTTCCATTATCGTCAGCATGATGGTTGCATCTCTTTCGGTTTACATTCGACCATGGGCCTGGCATTATTTTTTCGCGTTAAAGGCTCAGGCAAAAATGAGTTTCGATCTGACACGAATGAGGGGTGGAATTTTTTATGAAGTTGACAACGGGGAGCGGGCTGTTTTTGCAGATGCCGTCGACAATCAGAAAAATTTTGCGGATGGCGTGTTTGTCCAAACCAAACGAAACGATAAGCTTCAGATTCTGTATGCCAAGCGCGCTGAACAAGTTTTGGATGAAAAGACACAAACGACCCATATCCTGTTTCACAACGGCAGTTTGTACGAATTTCCGCGGCTCAGTAAGGAATTGCGAACGCTAAATTTCAAAAAATTGTCTCTGAAATTGGACAATCCCCAATCGCGTAATGCGCCATACGAGGTTAAAACGATTCCAACCGACAACCTCATCAGATCCGACCGTCTGGAAGAAATAGCTGAATTAGAGTGGAGACTTAGCGCACCGGTAGCCACTATCCTGTTAGCGCTTCTCGGCGTGCCGCTGAGCCGGTCATTTCCCAGAGAAGGCAAATACGCGAAGGTGCCGACAGCGATTTTAATTTTTGCGGGATACTATTATTTTACCGCGATTTTGAAAAAATGGGTGGAACAGGGGGTTATAGACCCCTTTCCGGGAATCTGGTGGGGTCAAATTCTCCTGGCCGGTTTGACGATCTTCTTTTTATACCGCCCAGCCGAATTTTTTCGCAGATAAACGGCATCATCTTTTCGGAATAGTCATCTTGCAGTGGGTTAGCAACGACCGTAAAAGAACTGCTTCATTTATGGATACCTATTCGTTTTTTTATGAAAACAATTGATTTATACATCGGAAGCAGCTTTATTAAATGGGTTTTCCTCCTCCTCGCCATTCTGGCGGTGTTGTTCAGTTTTATCGAGTTATTAACGCAACTGGACGATGTGGGAAAAGGCGCCTACGGGCTGGATAATGCCGTGATCTTTATGGCGCTGACACTGCCTAAACGTCTGCTCGATTTAATGCCCGTAAGTACCCTTATTGGCGGCATTATTGCTTTAGGGCAAATGGCCGACCAGAGAGAACTTCTCGCGATGCAGGCTGCCGGTATATCGGTTTTGAGGATCAGCGCGGTCGTTTTTGTGACCGGCATGTTATTGGTGTTAGCATCCGGTCTGACCACTGAAATGGTTGTGCCGGAGATGGAACAACGCGCCCACAACTCCCGGTCACGAGCGCTCTTCGGTACCGGGGTTACCCTGAGCGGAAACGGCTTTTGGGCGCGCTGGAATAAGTCCTATATTCATGTCGATAAAATGCTGTCGGAAAAAATTGCCGCCGATCTGGAGATTTTTCAATTTGATGCAGCGGGACGGTTACAAATGTTCACGACGGCTCAAAGCGCCGCCATACAGGATAACCACCAGTGGATTTTGCAAGGAATCACTCAAAAAATCATCACGAAAACCGGAATTAACATTCGGCATCCGGCCTTCTTAACCTTGGATTCATTTTTAAAGGCCGACCAGGTCAATTTGCTGATAATGCCCCCCTACAGCTTGTCAACGCCTGATTTGATTCTCTATATCAAGGCGCTGCGGGAACTCGGGCAAAATTCGGATCAATATGCGTTGGCCCTATGGCGAAAAATCAGCATTCCCTTGACCACGGGGGCGATGGCGATGCTGTCCCTTAGTTTCATATTCGGGTCAACCCGAAATATCAGTGCCGGCCGTCGTATGACAATAGGCACGCTTGTCGGTGTGCTGTTGTATTTTGCGGATCACTTGATAATGAACCTGGGCTTACTGTTCAATTTGAACCCATTTTTTACGGCAATGATTCCGGTTCTATTGATATCCGGGGGGGCGTTTTGGCGATTGCGTCGTGTCGTGTAACCCTAAACCGGCAAAGCCGGAAGCTGGGCGGCTGGGATGCTTGGCAGATAACAACCTTCTCCAAGAATACACGCTTTTTCGTACATGTTTCTGATAAAGGGCCTAAGAACCTTCCGGGCAACGATATTCATCAGCCGAAGCGGGAATGCTTACCCACCGGTTTTTTTCCGGAACAAAGCAGCGATCTTTTTTTGAATAAACACGCGCCGAAATGCTGATGCGCCACCCGTCCCCCGAGGGCGAAACCTGATAAACATTGTAACGGGCGCCCCGGCTACCGGTGTCGTCCGATGACGATGCCGCCGGTACGCCCACAACAGGGATAACGCCAGCGGGGGTTGGCAAGGTATGATAGGCGGTTGCGTGCGTATGGCCATGCAGCACAAGCTCCGCTCCGTAAGATGCAAGAAGCCTTCGTAACGCGGATGCATCGGTTAAGCGTTTACGCCTGCTGATCATTCCGGTAATGGGGGGATGGTGAATCGCTATAATGCGGAAAAGGTTCTGAGCAGCCGCCTGTTTCAGGATTTTTTCCAATTTCTTCAATTGGGGGACGCCCATTCGGCCGGTCGCCAGATGCGGGGCACAGGGATACGCCGTACACACACCGATTAAAGCGATATCGCCGCGTACCCGCAGGATGGGGAACACATCGTCAAGTCCGTTCACCGATTCGTGTGTTTGATACGCTGTGTCGGAAATCATATAGCTTAACCAGCCGGAAAAAGTTTGATGCCAATCGGTTCGAACATAGGCGTCATGATTACCGGGAATGACGGTAACTTGAGCCGGTGTGCTAAGGGATTGCAGCCACTTTTCTACTTTTTCAAATTCCGCGGGAAGGCTCAGATGGGTCAAATCACCCGTAATTAAAACATGATTCGGCTTCATCTGTTGCAAGTCTTTTTTGAGGATGGTAAGAATTTCATCCTGATACTTCGCTCCCCGATGCAATTTCCATCGCAGGTAGCCAAAAAGCCGCTTATTCATGAGGTGATGGAGTTCAATTCGGTCCGTGCAGGTGATATGCAAGTCGGAAAAATGAGCCAGTGAAAATGTGCGCCCTTCGCCTGGAACCCTATCCGCTTGAGAATTCCCGTCACCGGCACTTGTTTTATCAGAGGGGATAAACACCATCGTGCCTCTATAAGGAAAATAAGCTGGTTTTGCAAAACGTATTTCCGCTATTAAAGGAACCGCTATGCCATTATGCGTCTATTTCGTTCAAAAAAGCCCGGTTAAAATTTGGGGGCTTACGTCGTCCCAGCGCATCGAACGCGTATTAAAGGCTGCGGGTGTCGGTATGATTATAGATGACCTGAGCGCCTTGCATGACAACGACTCCGTTTTAATTTTACGAACCGACTATTTGTTTGATGACCGCTTGGTCAATTACCTGGCCGTAACACCGGGCATTGTTCTGCAACTAACACAAAACCGGACAGGGGTAACCGTTGCCGCGCATGTGTCTGCCGAATTGGCGCAACAAGCCATTCAAGTGATCGAAAACCCTATGATGGCGGCATCGCTGCCTGGTGTTCAGCCCTTGACGTTGGAAACCTTGCCGATCTCATTACACCAAAGCTTAAAAAAGTCGGAGCCCCCCTTTGTTTTGCCGATTTCGCTGGAATACCAGCGGAAGCTGGAACAGCGGCTTTTCCGTTGGTCTTATAAAGGCGTCACGGATTTGGTTACCAAATGGGTTTGGCCCATTCCGGCGCAATGGATGGTCGGTCAGTGTGTTCGTTACGGAATTCGGCCGAACCTGGTAACGCTGACAGGCCTGTTGCTGGTCATACTCTCCGGAATATTGTTTGCCATGGGTCATTTCGGCTGGGGATTGTTGACGGGATGGCTGATGACCTTTTTGGATACCGTGGATGGAAAATTGGCGAGGGTAACCGTCACGTCGAGCCGCTTTGGACACTATTTTGACCACCTGACGGATCTCTTTCACCCGCCGATCTGGTATATTCTGTGGGGCATCGGCCTAAAAACGTCTCACCTGAATGGGTTTGGAATTTCGGTACATACTGCTTTATGGCTGATTGTGACCGGGTATATTGCCGGCCGATTAACCGAAGGCGCCTTTAAATGGCGCCTGGGGAAATTCGGCATTTTTTGCTGGCGCCCGGTGGATTCCTATTTCAGGCTAATTACGGCGAGACGCAACCCGAACATGATGTTATTGACGGGATGCTTCATCATGGGGCGCCCGGATCTCGGGCTGGTGGCGGTTGCTTTTTGGACGGTGGCGACGAGCGTTTTTCTTTTGACGCGGCTGGCATGGGCCAGTTACGAAAAAAGCAGCCGGGGCCAGCTCGCGTCCTGGCTGGCAAATATCCCCCCGTCCTTGTATGATCAATCTCTTGCGGTTCGATTATTTACACAGCCATCAAGTGATTGATGGGCAAAAGGGGTATTTTTGAATAAAACAGGGGAATATTCTCGTTCCTCAGCAACCTTCAAGCCTGAGGATTCGGGATACAACGCTTTTAAGTTATCTCCGAATATACCGTTGCGAGCCGGTGTCATCAGCAACCCATCCAGCGGCGGCAACAAAAAGGGGCTGCGGGAAGTTAACAAAATAATAAGCCGTCATCCGCAGGTACTGCATCTCGAGGCAACGACGGTGACCGATACCCTAACGGCTTTAAAAGAATTTGCGCGTAATGGCATTAACCTCGTGGTGATTAACGGTGGAGACGGAACCGTTCAAACCGTTCTTACCGCCATGTTTTTCTGGAAACCATTCAAAAACATACCGCTGTTAGCCTTGTTGCGTGGGGGAACCGACAGTATCATCGCCCGAGATTCAGGGCTCAGGGGCGCACGCGATCAGGCGTTAACCAGATTGCTCAATTGGGTGAGCAAAAGAGAGGGGCCATGGCGTATGGTTCAGCGGACGGTTATGAAAGCGGACGTGCCTGCCCTCGATTATCCGCTGTACGGAATGATTTTTGGCGCAGCCGTTATTTATGAGGCCAGTGAGTTTTGTCATCGAAATCTTCATGCAAAGGGGGTAGGGGGTGAATGGGCGCCCGGGTTGACAGCCGCAAGATATGTGCTGGGTGTTATCCGCGGAGAGGCTACTTATCGGCAGGCCGTTCCCATATCGATTCGCACGGATCAGGGATTGAACCTGAAGAATGATTTTCTGATGGTATTGATCACGACGGTTGACCGCCTGTTTTTCGGGTTGCGGCCTTTCTGGGGAGTGGAGAAAGCGCCCCTGCACGTCACCTTGATCCATGATCGGCCGGAACATATGGCACAAGTTTTTTCGTTATTGGCCTTTGGCAAAGCCTCTCGCTACCGAAAACCGGAATACGGTTATTTCAGCCATAACGCCAATGAGGTGCGTTTGCAAATCTCCGGTGGATTCGCGTTGGATGGGCAATTGCATCCGCCTTCATCGTCGGGGCAGCACGTCGTCATAACCAACGGCGCCCCCGCATCATTTCTCATAGGGTGACTATGGAAATCTTCCCGCAGCTCAAGGCATTGATCCGTAACCAAACCTCGAAAATGGTTCTGCCCGGCATCGACATCCTTCGCGATACCTTATTGGCCCGGTACGGAAACGCCGTTCAGGCTATTTTGGTTTACGGCTCATGTTTGCGAAATCAAGATGCCAATGACGGTTTGGTGGATCTCTATTTGTTGGTGGACAGCTACCGCCATGCCTATCGCAACCCGCTGCATGGGATGCTAAATCAGTTGTTGCCGCCGAATGTCTTTTATATGGAAGCCAATGGTGAAAACAGCGTCATACGCGCCAAATACGCCATTGTCTCTCTGGCGGATTTTCAACAGGGAACCTCGACAGGCTGGTTCCATTCCTATTTGTGGGGCAGATTCGCCCAGCCCACCGGAATTGTATTTTGTCGCGATGAGTCGGTTGCCGACCGAATATACACCGCCTTTTCCCAAGCGGTCATCACGCTGGTAACCCGCGCCCTGCCGAACATGCCGGCGCAATTTGACGCGCGCATGTTGTGGTGTCGGGGGCTGTCGTTAAGCTATCGCGCTGAATTGCGTGCTGAGCGTCCGGAAAAACTGGTGCGTTTGTTCGAACGGCACTCGCCATATTACGAGCAACTGACCAGAATCGTGGTAAAAGCATTTCCGTATGCCGTTAACATGGTTGCCCGCGATGCTGCCTGCCACTGGCAAGCGCAAATCCCCCCCCGAATACGATGGATCAATCGATTGGCATGGCAACTAAGGTTTATCCACGGCAAACTGCTCTCCCTGTTGCGTCTGTTAAAGGCTCTTTTAACCTTCAAAGGCGGCATAGAGTATGTCCTGTGGAAAATAAAACGCCATTCGGGAATTTCGGTTGAGATCCCGGCGCATTTGCGACGAACTCCCCTTTTAGGACTCTGTTATATGTTTTGGAAGCTTTATCAAACCGGCGCCTTTCGTTAAGCTGTTCGTTGAAAATCCCATTTTACAATTGCAAGCAAAAGAAACAAACGGTTCATAATTTTGCTTTCTAAACCAAAAGGATTAAACCGGATTCCAAAACCTCATGATCGAATAGCAATGACCACGGGAGCATTGTCTCCAGTGCGGATTTCGAATGTTACGTTTCCCAAACCCAAAGCGGAACTATTCGTTTTATTAGGCCCTTTACCAGAAACATGCACGCCTTTGCGTGTATGTTCGCCGATGGTGAAAATGACTTTTATGCATCCCAGCATCCCAGCATTCGGCTTTGCCGGATTAGGCCTTTTTGCTTGGGTCTTTTGAGTGCAACATGGCTGAAAGCAGCTTTCCCTTTTGCTGTGTCACAACCTGCGAAGAGCGATGTACTTGTTCCGAAAAGAGAGGAATTAAAATTTGACGTGACAGGCTCCACATGTTACGAATAACAAAATTAGCGTAAACGCAAATTCGAATATTGCCATGGATGCTTTAAGAGGCACCAGCGGCGGGAATAGCAGATAAACCCGTATGAATTGATTTATCGCATCATTTTGCAAATTACAGACCACATATTGTTTTCTTTTTGATAGTCTATTGCATTGATACCTCGGAAAAACACTTCCGACGGATGAAAACTGCTTTCTCGTGCTGTCCGTAAAGAAACCGGAAATAACTCGGCGGTCACCGCACATCCTTCCCAAGCGACATTGCCGCATTTCCGGAATCGGTCATGTTGAACGCTTCTTGTCTGTGAATGGGGGCAAATTGTGCTGCAAACAGTTACAACATTTTGTTTCAATAATATATTTTTTATAGTAGCGCCCATTAAATGATAATTTCCATTGGAGAAATATTAGTCGATGTGTTCCCGGATTATCAAAGAATCGGGGGGGCACCATTCAACTTTGCTTATCATCTCAAGCAATTTGAATTTCCGGTGCGATTTTTTTCACGCATCGGCAAAGACGCCTTCGGCCGGGAAATTCGCGCGCTTGCAAGCGCTTCCGGCCTGAACCCCGAGGACCTTCAAATCGACAGTCAGCGGCCGACGGGCCGTGTCGAGGTACAGTTGACGGATCAGGGAAACCCGCGGTTTGTTATTATTGAAAATGCAGCGTATGATTTTTTCACATTGGATAAAACCATAACCGAAGTGCTTCATCTGCCGCCCCGAATGATCTATTTCGGTTCTCTGATGCAAAGAACCCGCAATGGATTTGACACGCTTCAACGAATTTTGTCGCAAAAGCATCCGGACACCCTATGCCTTTATGATATGAATCTTCGCCCCGGATGCGCGCAACCCCATATTATCATCAAATCGCTTCCCCATGCGGATATTTTAAAACTGAATGAAGAGGAACTTGAAATCACTGCGGCGCATCTGCGTCTTCGTCATGTCAATGAACCGGAAACCGTCGCCGCGCTGATGGCGCGTTTCAATATCAACATCGTGGCCGTTACTCGCGGCGCTGCCGGCAGCGCTTTATACACCGAAACACAACGACATGAAATTGCCGCACCCCCAGCAGTCGCCGTTGCCGACACGGTTGGCGCCGGAGATGCTTACAGCGCCGTATTGGCCGCAGGCGTTCTTTCGGGATGGCCGCCGGAGAAAATACTAATACACGCCAATCGCTTTTCAGCACATATCTGCAGTGTAAAAGGCGCCTTTCCGGCAGCCGGGCACATGTATGCGGAATTTCGGGCACAATTTGGGGAGACAATCCGTTGAAAAATAAGTTTTATATACAGATGTTCAGTATTCACGGGCTCATTCGGGCGCACCACATGGAACTGGGGAGAGATGCCGATACAGGCGGTCAAATTAAATATGTCATTGAACTTTGTAGCCATCTTTCACAACACGCGTTGGTTGATCGCGTGGATCTGTTTACCCGATGGATCGCCGATAAAGCGGTATCGGAAGACTATTCGCGCCCTATCGAAGTGGTAAACGAAAAATTCCGCATCGTTCGAATTCGTAGCGGCGGCACAAAATACATTCGGAAGGAATTATTATGGCCGCACCTGGATGAATATATCGACAAAACCGTCCGATTCATCAAGCGCGAATCCCGCCTTCCGGATGTGGTTCACGGGCATTATCCCGATGGCGGTTATGTTGCCATGGAATTGGCAAGAATATTCGGTGTTCCGCTTGTTTACACCGGCCATTCCATGGGGCGCGTGAAAAAAGAAAAGCTGCTGAATGACGGCATGAGCGAGGAGGACATCAACAAAAAGTATAAAATAGACCGGCGCATTTATGCCGAAGAAGACGCCCTGCGATATGCCGATTTAATTATTACCAGTACCCGGCAGGAAATTGAGAAGCAATACGGTTTGTACAGAAACAAGGATCTGCCCACCTACAAAGTGATTCCGCCGGGATTGGATCTTGAAAAATTTTACCCTTATTATCATGATTTTTTACCAACCAACGGGAAAGATGAACAAGCCGCCTATGCCCATGCATCCGTGCTCAACGAATTGAATCGGTTTTTTCTTCATCCGGACAAACCGATCATTCTCAGCCTTTGCAGACCGGATAAACGGAAAAATATACGGGGGCTTATCAAAGCGTACGGGGAGGATTCGGAACTTCAGGCCATGGCCAACCTGGCGGTTTTTGCCGGCATCAGAAAAGATATTACCCAGATGGAAGACAATGAGCGCGGTGTTTTGACAGAAATGCTGCTGCTCATGGACAAATACGACCTGTACGGGAAAATGGCCATTCCCAAGAAGCATGACTTTGAACACGAAGTGCCCGGAATGTACCGCATTGTTGCCGGGAAAAAAGGGGTTTTCGTCAACCCGGCGTTGACAGAGCCCTTCGGCTTGACCCTGCTGGAAGCCTCTGCCACCGGCGCGCCCATCGTCGCCACCAACGATGGGGGACCCAAAGATATTATAGAAAACTGTAAAAACGGCATCTTAATCGATCCTTCGGATACAAAAGCGCTGTCACAAGCAATTAAAAGCATTATCTCCAGCAGCGAAACCTGGGATCGGTTTTCAAAAAATGGCATTTTAAATGTTCGAAAGCACTACACTTGGCATCATCATGCCGACGAATACACCAACGCCCTGCAACAGCTTAGGCCCGATGAAACAACCAGTGAACTCAAGCACGCCGAACCGCCCGTCACCATCGGACGTCGATTGGCCAGCCTCAATTATTTTCTCATCACCGATATCGACAACACCTTGATCGGAAGCAATAATGATCAATTGGCCGCGCTGCTGGCTTTGATGGAAGAGAATAAAAAAACAATCGGCTTTGCCGTCGCCACGGGACAAACGGTCGACTCAGCCGCCTCATTTCTCAAAAGACACGGCGTGCCGGAACCCGATATCATCATCTCATCGGTGGGCACTGAAATTTATTTCGGCAAAGAATTGCATTACGGCAAGGGGTGGGAAACCCATATTTCCGACAAATGGGACCGGGGAAAAATCGTGCGCCTGCTTGAAAAATACGATTTTCTTGAATACCAGGAAGAATCGGCACAACGCAACTTCAAGATCAGCTATAACATGGATCCGGGAAAAGACCGCGTGGCAAGCATTCATAACACACTGTTGAATAACAGGTGCCGCTATTATCTGATTTATTCCCATAATCGATATCTGGACATTCTTCCCTACCGCGCTTCAAAGGGAAAAGCGATTCGCTATCTATCCTATCAATGGGAAATTCCGCTCACCAATATTTTGGTTTGTGGGGATTCGGGAAACGATGAAGAAATGCTCAGAGGCGATCCGCTGGCGGTAGTTGTCGGAAATTACAGCCCTGAACTTGCAAAACTCAAAGGGGCCAAACACGTCTATTTTGCGACGGCAGAATGCGCCGGGGGCATTTTAGAGGCGATCGATCACTATCAGTTTATTGATAAAGCAAAAGAGGGAACCGTATGACGCTTAAAAATCAGGTCCAACTCATCACCTATCCGGACAGCCTTGGGAACAATCTGGTGGAATTGCATTTCGTGCTTCGAAAATATTTACGCAACCGCATCGGCGGCCTGCACCTGTTGCCATTTTATCCGTCATCCGCCGATCGGGGATTTTCGCCCTTGCGATACGATGAAGTGGACCCCAATTTCGGCACATGGCGAGATGTGGAGGAAATCGCTCAGGACTTTGATCTTACCATCGACTTTATGGTCAATCATATTTCCCGGCAATCGGTGTTTTTTCAGGATTACATCACAAAGGGCACAAACAGCGAGTTCGCGGATATGTTTTTAAGCTTCAACAAGCTCAGCCCGGACGGCGAAATTTCTGTGGAGGACCTGGACAAGGTTTACACACGCAAACCCCGCCCGCCATTTACGGTCATCCAAAGGGCCGACGGCTCGAATGAAAAAATCTGGTGCACCTTTGAATTCGAGCAAATCGATCTGGATTGGCAATCGCCAAAAACCCTTGAAGTGATGAGAAATTATCTAATCCGCCTGGCAAGAATCGATATCAAGATGCTTCGGTTGGACGCCATTGCCTATGCGACCGTTAAAATCGGTACCGACTGCTTTTTTCAGGAACCGCAGATTTGGGAGCTACTTGAATGGATAAAAAATTATACCGAGCCTTTTGAAGCGGAATTATTGCCTGAAGTCCATGAAAATCATGAGTATCAGCTGCGCTTAGCCGAAAAAGGCTATTGGGTCTATGATTTCGCCCTACCGATGCTGGTGCTCCATTCATTGTATCACCACACCCACCGCCGATTGGTGGACTGGCTTAAAATCTGCCCGCAAAAACAAATCACCACCCTGGACACCCACGACGGTATCGGTGTGGTGGATGTCTTCAAGTTAATGTCCGAGGAAGAAATTGCAGCCGCGCTAAGCACGCTCGATGAAAAAGGCGGCAACGTCAAGCGGCTTTATTCCGGCCCCGAATACCAGAACCTGGATGTTTATCAGGTCAACTGCACTTATTATTCGGCGCTGGGGTGCAATGACGATGCCTACATCGCCGCCAGAGCAATTCAGTTTTTCACCCCGGGGATTCCGCAGGTGTATTATGTGGGCTTATTGGCCGGGAAAAATGACATCGCACTTTTGGAGCAAACCAAAAACGGCCGGGATATCAACCGCCACAATTATTCGCTTGATGAAATCGCGGAGGAAATCAAAAGACCGGTGGTTCAGCGGCTGCTGCGGCTCATGGAACTTAGAAATGGATACCCGGCATTTAACGGCACCTTTCATATTCAAAACACCAATGAGGACCGGTTGGGACTATCCTGGGTACTGCCGCCGTACCAGGCGCATCTGGAT
The DNA here is from genome assembly GCA_034003325.1 of Desulfobacterales bacterium. Taxonomy (NCBI): domain Bacteria; kingdom Pseudomonadati; phylum Thermodesulfobacteriota; class Desulfobacteria; order Desulfobacterales; species Desulfobacterales bacterium. The sequence continues at coordinate 57,897 of JAVEYW010000006.1, read as the reverse complement.
TTGGATCTGAACACATTTGACACCCGAATAACGTATTATGATCCGGAAACGGACCGGCAGGTGGAATTGAGAGCCTGAACCGAGCGGCGCCACACACTTGGCACAGAGTGGGTCATCAATCACATACCAGCGCTCAGGCCTGGATAGACGCCTAATCTGCCACTTAAACAAGTTTTGAGAAAGGGTGTGCTTTGAAATCGGTTTTTTTAAAAAAAATGAACCCGCTCTTGACAGCCCAAAAAATCAATTTAAATTTTTGCCAAAAGAAATAAACCGCCTAATCTGGCAAAGCCGGAAGCTGGGCGGCTGGGATGCTGGGATGCTTGGCAGCTAACAACCTTCTCCAATGATACACGCTTTTTCGTGCATGTTTATGATAAAGGGCCTAATTCAAAAGGAGGAACTTATGGATATCAAGAAACTGGCTCCCTGGAATTGGTTCAAACAAGAAGAAGATGCCGGAAAAAAAATGCAAGTACAGCATACCGGACCTCAGGGGCAACACCATCCTTTGTATCATCAGATTCATCAGGAATTTGACCGGTTATTTGACAATATGGTCAGAGGGTTCTGGATGCCTCAAACGAGCCTTTTGGAATCGGATTTCTCACAATTGGGCCACGGCATTCTCAAACCCACTTTAGACATCGGGTCCACGGAAAAGGAGTACGCCGTCACCGTTGAAGTCCCCGGTGTGGACGAAAAGGATATCAAGCTCGAACTTTCCGATAACACACTGACCATTCGAGGAGAAAAGAAGCGAGAGCAAGAGGAAAAGGAAAAAGATTATTACCGCCTTGAACGCTCTTACGGGTCTTTCCAACGAATTCTTTCGTTGCCGGATGACGCAGATCAGGACAACATACAGGCGGGGTTTAAAAAAGGCGTTCTGACCATTACGATACCGCGCAAAGCGTTGCCCAAACCGGATGTGAAGCGGATTGAGGTTAAAAAAGCGACCTAACAAAACCATCTTGATGCAGCGGTGAACCGCCGGCTGCACGCGAATAACCTGAATGAAATGGGAGGGTCACTCTATTGACTGTATGGTTTCGCGTAAGCGACGCATATTAGAAGTTCTTTTCAATCGCATGACTACCTCATAAGCCAGCGGCCGCCATGATGTCCGGGACGGTTTCCTCCTTGCCGATGGCCATGATATGCACCCCGTCGCACAGGTTTTCTTCCTTGATTCGTTTGATCATTCGGCCGGCGATCTCTATTCCCCGGGTCAGGGCTTTTCCTTTGGGGGCTGCGGTCATCTCATCGATCAGGGCCTGGGGAACACTGACGCCCGCGATGTTTTTATTCATAAAACGGGCCATGGGCGCGGAGGTCAATAAAATAATCCCAGCCAGGATTTTCACGTCAAACTGGCGGGCATAGGTCATGAAGGTTTTAAAGTGTTCCAGGTCGTAGACGGCCTGAGTTTGAATGAACTCGGCGCCGGCATCGATTTTTTTCTCGAATTTGATAAGCTGGGGCTCCAGGGGGTCTGCTTCCGGTGTTACGATCGCGCCGGCGCAAAAGGACACCTCGCCGTCCAGATCGTTGCCGCCAAGATCTCTCCCCTTCTCCAGGGTTCGAATCGCTTCCAGCAACTGGCTTGAATCGAGATCAAAGACGCTTTTGGCCTCTTTGTGATCGCCCAGAATAATGGAATCCCCCGTGAGGCACAGCACGTTTTGGACCCCCCGCGTGTGCGCAAAGAGCAAATCCGCTTGCAGGGCCAGCCGGTTTCGGTCCCGGCAGGTCATCTGCAAAATGACCTCTCCGCCCATTTCTTTTGCCAGAATCGCGCCGCCCAGGGACGGATACCGCATGACCGAACTTTGATGATCGGTCACGTTCATGGCATCCACCTTGTCTTTCAGCAACTCGATATGATGCTTGAATTTTTCAAGATTCGTCCCCTTGGGAGGCGCGACCTCGCTGGTCACCACGAATTTTCCCGAACTCAGTGCCGTTTTAAATGATGACACCATGAGACTTGATCCTTTCGTTAAAAGTCACGGGGGAGAGCAGCCAAATGAAAAACCGCGCTGCTATCCTGCCGGCAGTTTCAACTTTCCGGGTTTGGGCTCGCCCTGATGGTTTCTGGGCGGCTGATACTTTTTCATGGCATCGAGCCGGCCAAGTTCCTTTAAGCGGTTGTATATCAAAGTCCACGCGCAGTCCTTGTTGACATCGATCTCGCACATGCCGTGATTGGTGCCGCCGCAGGGGCCGTTGACCAAGCCCTTGTGGCAATTGGTGACCGGGCAAATGCCGCCGGTTTCGCCGATGACGCAGGTACCGCATTGTGTGCAGATTTCATCGTACAGCCCGACGCCGGTCTCCTTGCCGATAAAGAGCGTATCCAGGGCCGGCACCACGAACACCTTCAACTGCCTGGCAATGGTCTGCACCCCAAAGGCGCAGGTCATCACCAGCAGCACGTCCGCCTGATCAATCCGGGCGCCGAATTCGGATAGAACCTCCCGGGTCAGGTTATCACAGGCCACGGGCACCACCGTGAGTCCGGTGACGAGTTTTCCCTTTCCGGAAAGTTTTGCTTTCATGGCGGCGACTTCAGGCTCCCCACCGGTGCGGGTAAGCGTCACACAGGTGCCGCAGCCGATGATAAACACTCTGCCGAGTCCGGTTAAAAGCCGGTCAATTTCTTCTTCCGATTTGGGTTGGGTGATGGATCTGATCATTCGTTTACGATCTCCTTTTCCAGATCACACCGCAGACAACGCCTAGCCTCCCGGTGCGCCTGGTCCTGAGTAAATCCTTTTTCAACCTCTCGAAAATCCGCGACTCTTTCCGCGACCGCTTCATGATCGGCCAAAATCCGGGGTTGATCCTCCGTGAGGGGCTGCTCCAGGGCCAGTCTGGCGCTCGAAGCCCTGGCGGTTTTCTCATCCGAAATTTCAACCCGGCCCTTATCACCGAGCAGATATTTGTCAATGGCAATGGCCGCTCTTCTGCCGGAAGCGATGGCCTGTATGACCGTGCTGGGACCGATGATAAAATCCCCGCCTGAAAAAATCCCGGGAATATTGGTGGCCAACCGGTTGGCGTCTACTTCGAGACCGCCCCACAGGGACCGCTCTATCAGATGGTCCCTGGAGAGAAAAGAGACATCCGGCGCCTGACCGATGGCGATGATCACGGTGTCGGCATCCACCGCCTGTACCGTGTCCTCATCAATACTGAGGCGCGCCTGGCCGTTTTTATCCCAGATGGTGCAACTTCGCGCAAACGCCATGCCGGTGACCCGGCCCGCTTTTGAAAGAATTTCCTTGGGCGCCCACAGGGGATGAATGACCACGCCTTCCTCGACAGCCTCCTTGATATCCTGCTCCCAGGCCGGCATTTCCTGAAGGGTTCTGCGGTAGTAAATCATGACCCCGTCCGCACCCATTCGCAACGCGGTTCTGGCGGCATCAAAAGCCACATTCCCGCCGCCGATCACAATGACCTTTCCGCGCAACCGAATGCCTTTGCCGGTTCGCGCATCCGTCAAAAACTGCAAGCCGTTATACACCCCGTCAAGCTTCTCTTCTTCCCCTGGAATTCTTAAGCGCAAACTGGACTGGGCACCGGCGGCGATAAACACTGCGCTGAAGCCCTCGGCCATCAGATCGTTGACGGTATGCCGGGCATCGATGGGCGTGTCGTAGTGAATGGTGACCCCGCAGCTTTGAATATAGCGCACCTCTTCTTCGATCACCCGTCGCGGCAGACGGAACTCCGGCACCGCAATGCCGAGCATGCCGCCGGCCACGGGCTGGGATTCAAACACCTCTACCCGGTATCCCCGCTTTGCCAGAAAATACCCGCAGGTTAATCCGGCAGGACCCGCCCCCACCACCGCCACCTTGCCGGGTTGCGTGACGGCAAACGGCGTTGCCGCCGTGCCGATGTGCTGAAAATACCAATCTGCGGCATAGCGTTTCAACAGCCGAACGGCCACCGGCGCATCCAGCTCGCCCCGGCGGCATTTGACCTCGCAAGGATGAATACAGATTCGGCCGCACACGGCCGGAAAGGGGTTTCGCTCTCGAATGATCTCCACGGCCGCTTCATAATTTCCTTCGGCAACGGCTGCCACATAATTGGGAACATCAATGCCGGCGGGGCAGGCATGCTGACAGGCCGAAATCACCATGGCATCACAGGCGGCGCCTGCGCAGCGATGTTCCCGAATATGATCCTCATATTCCTTCGTGAAGTATTTAAGGGTGGACAATGCAGGCTTGGGGCAAGTCTGGCCCAGGCCGCACAGGGAGGATTCCATGATGGTTTCACCCAGGGCCTTGATCGTCTCCAAATCCTCGAGTTTGCCCTCTCCGCGGGTAATCCGGGTTAAAATCTCCAGCAACTGGGTCGTTCCGATACGGCACGGCGTGCATTTACCGCAGGATTCGGACTGAGTGAAGTTGAGAAAGAACCGGGCGATCTCCACCATGCAATTATTCTCGTCCATAACCACCATGCCGCCCGAACCCATGATGGCGCCGATGCGCTGAAGGGTATCGTAATCGATGGGCAGGTTGATGAACTGGGCCGGCACACAGCCGCCTGAAGGGCCGCCCATCTGCACCGCCTTAAATTGTCTGCCCTTGGGAATGCCGCCGCCGATATCGTAGACAACCTCCTTGATGGTGACCCCGATGGGAACCTCGACAAGTCCCGTGTTGTTGACCTTGCCGGTCAGGGAGAAGATCTTGGTGCCCTTGCTGTTTTCGGTACCCAGTTCGGCATACCATGCGGCCCCATGGTTGACGATGAGCGGAATATTGGCCCAGGTCTCCACGTTATTGATATTGGTGGGGTTGCCGTCCAACCCCGCCTGCGCGGGGAAAGGGGGCCTGGCCCGGGGCATGCCACGTTTTCCCTCCACGGAGGCCATGAGTGCGGTTTCCTCGCCGCAGACAAAAGCGCCGGATCCCTTGTTGATCGTCATCTCAAAGTGAAAATCCGTGCCCAGAATACTTTTTCCAAGCATGCCGAGCGATGTCATCTGATCAATGGCCAACTGCAGGTGTTCAACGGCCAGGGGATATTCCTCGCGCACATAGATCACCCCGTATTCGGCACCAATCGCATAGGCGCCGATGAGCATGCCTTCCAGCACGGCGTGCGGATCTCCTTCCAAAACCGCACGATCCATAAACGCGCCGGGATCCCCCTCATCCGCGTTACAGACAATGTATTTGGGCCGGCCGGCCGCCTGACGGGTAAACTTCCATTTCAGACCCGTGGAAAACCCGGCGCCGCCCCTGCCCCTGAGTTTGGCGGCCGTGACCTCCTCGATCACCTCATCGGGCGTCATGCGGGTCAGCGCCTTGCTTAAACCCCGGTATCCGCCCGCCGCGATATAATCCTCGATGCGCGTGGGATCGATGCGGCCGCAATTGGCCAGCACCCGGCGAACCTGTTTTCCGAAAAAGGGAATATCCTTTTCATACCGGATCGGCTTTTTGGTTTCCGGATCCATGTAAAGCAGCCGTGACACCGGATCACCGGAAAGAAGGGTTTGCGTCACAATATCAGGGACATCCTCGGGGGTTACCTGGTTATAAAAAATATTTTCCGGCTCGATGGCCATGACCGGGCCCTTTTCGCAAAAGCCGCGACACCCGGTTTTCTTCACCTCAATCGTATCGGCCAGCCCCCGGTCCGAGAGCTCTCGATGCAGCGCATCCATGATTTTCAAGGATCCGCCCGCCCGGCACCCGGTCGTGCAGCAGACCTTGACCGCGGGCTTGGCGTCATCACGGGCACGCAAAATATCTTGCCGAAATGCTTCCAGATGCGAAGGGGTTTCAAGATGTTTTAGGGTCGCCATATACTTGCATCCTCATCCGGCATCGCCGGAAGTCTTCAGTCGACAGTCACCAGTCGACAAATATAAAGGGAAATCCGTCATTGCGTGTCTTCTTCGTGGTCGGGTTTTCCGTATTCGCCCAGCGTGGAGCTGACCTTGGCAGGAGAAACCTTGCCGAAATAATTCTTGTTCACCATCATCGTCGGCGCCAGCGCGCAGGCGCCGAGACAAGCCGCGGTTTCCAGGGTAAACCGGTAATCCGGCGTGGTCTCGCCCTCTCCGACATTCAGCTCCCTTTTCATGAGCCGTAAAAGGCTTTCGCTGCCCTTGACATGGCAGGCCGTTCCCCGGCAGACCTTGATCACGTATTTGCCCTTGGGTTCCAATGAAAACCCGGCGTAAAAATTGATCACTCCCTGAACCTGCGCGGGAAAGAGATTCATCGCCTCGGCAATGGGGTCGATGGTATCGGGCGGAATATAGCCGAAATGCGCCTGAATCTCCTGCAGCAGGGGAATCAGCCCCCATTTTTGGTCTTTAAACTTTTCAATCGTTGCTGCCAGCTTATCCCAATCAATCGGCGGAGGAGTCATTTCATTTCCCTCGATGCTTTTCCCGCTTCGCGGGCATGTTCTTTTCAATCGACCTTTTCCAGCCTGACCGGGCAGGTTTTCCACCCGGCGGGACGAGCCCCTGAAAGCGCGTCCAACCCGATCAGGGCCAGAGCGGAATTATTCTCCACACCCGTCGGCACAAACACCTGCCCCGGCGACAAGTCGCCGTTCACCCGGACATCGCGCGTCAATTCCCCGCAGTGGGAGACAATGCGCACTCGCCCTGCGTCGCTTACATTCAGCGCTTCAGCGTCCTGCGGCGATATCTCCGCGCGCGCTTGAACATCGACCGCCCGAATGCGCGGAGAAAGGCCGGTTCTCGTGCCGCTGCCCAGATGATACCGCTGTGAGCCGATAATCGCCGTCACCGGGAAGTCTTCGGCAACGGGCGCCTCTTCAGTGGACACCACCGCCGAAAAGGATATCGGATGCGCCCCGTTTGGTTGCTCCGCCCCGATCCAGCCCTGTGCCCGACCATCCAGTTGGGCATACATGGGCACCAGCCGCCGAATTTCTTCGTCTATTTTATCCACACTGCCATAAGGCGCCGCGTTCCCCATTTTCCCGCCCAGTGAATCGAGAATCCACCAGTCCGCCCGGGCAAGGCCCGGCGGCGAGACCACCGGCGAGAACGACTGAATGCGGCCTTCCAGATTCGTGAAAGCGCCGCCCTTTTCGCTGAATGCGGCACCGGAAAGCACGACATCGGCGATCGCCGTGGTCTCGTTCTGCACGATGTCCTGAACCACCAGAAATTCCAGTTTTTGAAGCGCTTTTTTCACGCGATCGGACTCGGGCAGGGATCGAACCGGGTTTTCCCCCATGATATAAAGCGCCTTCAAAAACCCTTTTTCCGCCGCCTCAATCATTCGCACCATATCCAGGCCCGGATCCGGCGACAAGGTGGTTTTCCATGCCTTTTCCCAGGATTTGCGAACCGCTTCATGAGTGAGCGACCGGCGACCGGGCAGCAGATTCGGCACCGCCCCCATATCCATGGCACCCATCGCATTGTTTTCCCTTATAAGGACGTAAAACCCCGCGGGACGCACACCGAACCCGCCGGACAAAAGACTTAAGTTGATCAGGGCTCCCAGCGAATGAGCGCCGTATTGCTGCTGCAAAATCCCATGCCCCACCACCACCGATATCTTCTTGCCGTGCAGAAGATCCGCTGCGCGCTCAATTCGGCTTTTTTCTAGCCCGGTCATTCGGCAGACCCGGTCCCTGTTCAGGGAGGAAAGCCCATAGCGATACAGACCGAAGCCTTCCGTATGCTTATCAATAAACGCAGCGTCATACCCGTTTCGCTCCAGCAGGCAAGCCGCCAGCCCGTTCAGCAGTTCCAGATCCGACCGCGGGTTGATCCGCAGCCATGCGGTGGCCCATTTAACCAACTCCGTTCGCCTGGGGTCCACCACGATCAGAGGGACCCCTCTTTGCGCCGCCCGCTTCAGGTAATAGCTGACCACGGGCACCGAGTGGTTGGGATCCGCGCCGATCACCAGGATGCTCTCGGCGCTGTCAAGCCATGACAGCGGGTTGCGCCGCCATCTGCCGCCGGTCTTTTCATCCAAATGCATCACCAGGCGTTGGCCGGAAACGAACCCGCCGTTATCGATGTGGTTCGTTTGGACGGTAACGCGAGCAAGCTTTTGAAACAGGTAATTTTCCTCAAGGGTGCATTTGGATGAACCCAGAAATCCGATGCTCTGCGGACCGCTTTGCGCAATAATCCGCCTGAAGCGATCCGACACCCGGCAGAGTGCCGCCTCCCAGGATGCCGGCGCGAGGTCGGATTCTCCGGTGTCCGGATGAGGGGTTCGAATCAAAGGCCCGTGAAGCCGTTTCGGGGTATTCAGAAAATCATGGGCAAAGTGGCCGCGAACACAGAGCGTGGCACCATTGACCGAATCGGGCCCGCCTGCGGGATTGACTTCAGTGATTTTTTCATAGGCTGCGCCCATCGCAAGCCGGCATCCCACCCCGCAAAAGCCGCAAACGGAATCGGATTCAACGACCGGCGTGCCCACATAGGCGCCGCCTTTGAGTGCCAAGGCGCCCGTGGGACAGATTGAAACGCAGGTGCCGCAAAACGTGCATTCCGAAGCGCCCAGATCCGCTTCATGGACGGTTGCCGGCCTGGAGCGAAACCCACGATGATTATAGTCGATCGCTCCCACCGCCACCAGTTCATGGTCCGCCCGAATGCATTTTCCGCAGAGAATGCACTTGCTCAAATCCCGGGTTATAAAAGGGTTTGCCTGCTCCAGCGGCCTTGCGTTGGCCATGGGATAAAGATGCGTCTCTCCCACGCCGTATTGGGCCGCGACCTGACGCAGCCCGCAGCGGTTTCCCTTGCTGCACACGATGCAGGATTCCGGGTGCTCGGCGATCATGAGGCGAATAATGTTCCGCCGGTGATTCACGACTCTGGGCGAGTGGGTCTGCACCGCCAGGTGCGGGGCCACCGGCGTGACGCAGGCCGCCATCAGGCGACCCGTTTTTTCATCTTCCACCAGACAAAGCCGGCACGCGCCGAAGGGTTTTAAATCCGGGTGATGGCATAATCTCGGAATCCGAATGCCGAGCTGGTCGGCGGCTTCGAGAATACTGGTGCCGGCCCGGCAACTGACGGTTTTCCCGTCAATGGAAATGACCATGTTTTCCACAAAAAGCACTCCTTTTGCGAAGTTGATAGTGGTCTAGGAACGAATCGGCGCTTCGCCCGCTTTTTTCGAAAGCATCCCGCTTAGAGGCTATTTCAGCCGGGCGGCATCCAGATAGAGCCGAAGTTTGTCTTCTCCGCCGATGGTAATGATATGAACCCCCTGGCAAAGATGTTTCAACCCGTTGACGGTATCAGAAAAAATTTCAATGCTCGCCTTCTGTCGGTCCGGCTCCCGGGTCATCTTTTGTATCATCCACTCCGGCACCATACCGGACTTCAGATGCCGGTTAAGAAACCGGGCCATGCCGGCCGTTCGCAAGATCATGACTTCCGCGATGACGGGAACCCCGAACGTATCGATTCGTTTTAGAAATTTGGCAAACTGATCCAGGTCGAACACCGGCGTAGTCAAAAAATACCCCGCGCCGACTTTGGTCATCTCTTCCATTTCCCTTAATTCCAGATCCGGCACCTGTTTGCCCCAGCAGGACTCCACACCGGAACCGATCAGAAAATCGGGTGCCGAGGGCAATGCTTCCCCGTCAACGGTATGGCCTTGCCGGATATGCGCCAATACGGATTGCAGTTTTCCCGCATCCACATGAAAAAACATCATTTCCTGCAAACTATCACCCGTAATGCGATAATCTTCGGTAAATACCAGAAGGTTTTCGATGCCGCTCTGGTGCGCGTCGATCAAATCCTTTTGCAGTTGAAGGCGATTTTTATCCCGGGTCGTGGTTTGATAGATCGGCTCGATCTGGCTTTGCTGAAGAAGCTGACAGGTCTTAATGGTGTCGCCGACCACGCCCTCCAACTCCACCTTGGTCAGCGATACGCCGTCCACACGACCGCGAATCGGGGCAAGGCTGCGCACCAGATCTTCCGGCGTGTCATCGATCGGGGTCTGGATTTCCGATGTGACGACAAACTGCTTTTTTTCAATCGCTTCCTTGAGCTTCATGGGGCCTCCTCTTAACGTTGAGAACCGGCGACCAGAGCCAATGAGCATTCAAGCAGATTGATTTCAGCGCAACTGGAGCTGTCGGGCGACTTCTTCTTTCAGTTGAGGCAGCGGGAAAGGCTTGGAGAAACAGGCGTCTGCGCCATACTCCGTCATCTTTTTAAATTTTTCTTCGTCCAGATAAGCGGACAACACGATGATCTTCATGTGTCGGGTATCCGGGTGGTCCTTGATCCTTTTGCAGACCTCATAGCCCTTGATATCCGGCATCATGATATCGAGAATCATCAGATGCGGCGCAAAATGGTTCACCTGAAGCCCGGCTTCAAATCCATCTGAGGCTGAGATCACCTCATAGTCGAATTCATCTTCTTCCAGGGCCTGCACAATGGTTTCCACGATAATCGGGTCATCATCCACCACCAGGATTCTGATTCTCTCATCGGCCACACCGGTTTCGGGAATCGGTATGCCCTGCTTTCTCATAAACGCTTCAAGATCGCTGCGGTTGATGCGGCGATGGCCGCCGACGGTTTTATAGGCTTTGATGTGTCCGGCTTCGATCCAGTTAATGATGGTTTTGCTGGACACGCTACAGTACTGACTGGCTTTGAATACGGTGAGGATATCTTCCATGGGAGCGGGCTCCTTTGCTCTATATTTTGAAATATAGTTATTTCATCTATTACAGTTAAAAACCGCCATGTCAACACAAATTCGCAATAATAGTTAAATTAACTATTATAACAGTTAGTTAAAATTTATTTATTACATATATAGTCATTGATAAACATATTTTTTTTATAGTTATTTCAGCTTTTATAGCTTGATACCGGCGGGAACATTCCGCATCTTCCCGCGTTGACAGCCGCGTCCGCAGCCGGACCGGCGAAAAGCGGAAGCATGATGAATCAATCGTCGTGGCAAGGCAGGGTGATTATAAACGTGGTGCCGGCGCCGGGCTTGCTCTCCACCCGAATATCACCGCCGTGGTCCTTGATAAACCCGTAACAGACGGACAAGCCGAGGCCAACGCCTTTGACGCTGTCCTTGGTGGTAAAAAAACTGTCAAATATTTTTCCCAAATGCGCTTTCTGAATGCCGATCCCGTTATCGGACACATCGACACGAACCCGACCGGCGTCGCTGCCGGTACGCACGCGCAGCTCCCCTCCCTCCGGCATGGCGTCCATTGCATTTTTGATCAGGTTGATAAATACTTGGCGCAATTGATTTCTGGAAGCGAAAATATTCGGCAGATCCTCTGAAAGGGCCGCGGAAATTCGTATGTTGTTTTCAAGCAATTGTTTTCCATGCAGCGACAGGATTTCATCCAACAGCATGTTGATATTCACGACCGCCTTTTCTTCCTGGTCCGGCTTGGAAAAGGAGAGCATTTTTTTGAGCAGGTCACTTAAGCGCATGGTTTCCGAAAGAGCCATTTCCAAAATTTTGCGACGCCTGTTTTCCGGTGGAATCTCTGTTTTCATCAGTTCCAGCGTGTTCATGATTCCGTAAAGCGGGTTGTTGAGTTCATGGGCGATCTGAGAGGTCAGTCTTCCCATGGCGGCCAGTTTTTCAGCCTGCAGCAACTGCGCCTGGGTTCGCTGCAACGCCCTCTCCATTTCGAGCCGCTCTTCGAGATCCACAAAGGAGCCGACGGAGGCGACCTCCTTTCCGCCGGCATCATATAAAATCGCCGCGGACAGGTTACCTTCCACCCCGGTGCCGTCCTTTTTTAAAAATATCATGGGATAGGCGCGCAGCTTGCCCACGCCCCCATAGTCCGGGCCACGCATCATCTTCATGACCTTAAAGGCCATGTCGTCCGGATAAATATCTTGAATATTGATTTTCCCGATAACTTCTTCTGCCCGATACCCCAGTGTTTCTTCCGCGGCAGGATTCCAGATCATGATGCTGCCCTTCATGTCGGCCGCAATGATGGGGTTGGGGGAACTTTTTATAATTTTATTTATGAAATCATAGGCTTCTTTTAACTCTTTCTCCATCAGCTTTCGCTGGGTAATATCCACATTCAGCCCTTCATAACCAATGATGATTCCCTTTTGGTCGTATCGCGCATGGCCTGTCAGCAGGACAGACACCGTGCCGCCGTCTTTTTTCCTGAATTCAACCTCCTGGCTCACCACCCGGCCGTCACGCGCGATCGCCTCCTGGAATCGTTTCCGATCCTCCGGCCGCACGTAAAGATCCCGTGCGATATCCAGCGTCAAAAACTCCGCCTCACTGCTGTATCCCAGCATATCCAGAAGCGCTTTGTTGACTTTGATGAACCTGCCGTCCTTGCTGCTGATAAAAACGCCGCATTCAACCAACTCAAAAAGCCTTTTAAAGTCTTCTTCCGAGGCCCTGAGTTTTTCTTCCATCAATTTTCTCTGGGACTGGTCAACGATGATCCCTTCATAGCCTACGATCTCGCCCTGTGAATTTAATCGGACATGACTGGTAAGAAGAACGGTTAACGGGCGTTTATCCTTGCGCTTGAACTCGGCTTCATAATCGATCACCCGGCCGTCGCGTTCGACCATTTCCTGGAATTTCACCCGATCCGCCGGCCGCAGATATAAATCCGTTGCAATATCGATTTTCGAAAATTCTTCCTTGCTTTCATACCCCAGCATTTCGATCAAGGCCCGATTTGCATTCAAGACCTTGCCCTCCTTGTTGCTGATATACACGCCGCATCCCACATTCTCGAAAAGGTATTCGTAATCCTTTTCAGATGCCCGCAACCGCGCCTGGCTTTGCTTTCTCAGCGTGATATCCCGACAAATACTCAGCATGGAGACGCTGCCGCCATCCGGGCTTTTGAGGGGCACATCAATGATGTCGTAATACTTATTGGTCGCCGGAAACCGCACTTCCCGCCGCTGCGTTTTGCCGTCAAAAACCTCCTGGGCCAAACACCACGGGCACTTCTCCCTCAGTCGGTGAATGACTTCGAAACAATTTTTCCCGACACCGTTCCCCAACTCTCTGATCATGGCCGAATTCATGTATTCCAGCTTAAATTCCCGGCCGACGACGTAAATGCCGTCTTCGATCGCTTCAAGAATGGCGGATGCAATTTGAATTTTTTTATCCATGGCGGTTATCCTTATCAAACATGATCATTGCGCGGCTGCAAGCCGGCCAGCCCGGCCATCGTTGCCAATATATATTAATCAGACGTTACGTGCTATAGACGAATAGACAAAAGCATGCGGACAAGGCTGTTGGTCCGCCGGTTGAGGAGAAACGTGTGGCCCCCTGGAAAAACATAGAAAGTGCCGGTGGTTGAACGGTTTTTCTTGCACAAGGAATAGCAAATATAATATTTTGCCGAATAAATTGAATCACTAATAACACGTATGGTGGCCTTTCGCTCGCCACCAAATAGAGGCAATTCGATGCGAACATACGGACGGCCTTCAAAAAAATAGCAGGGCGTGGTGAACATGGATAAAAAAAAGCTCAGCGAACGAGACATCTGCACAAAGTTCATCACACCAGCCATCGAACAGGCAGGTTGGCAGCAACTAAAAACCAAAATGGCCAAGGGCTGGATTGCCGAGCTGGAAAAGACGCAGGCCATTGAGAGGACCTCCTTGCCGGATATCGCGGAGGTGGCCTGATGCCCACCTGCTGGATGATCGCCGGTCCCAACGGTGCGGGGAAAACCACCTTTGCGCTGGATTATCTCCCCGAGGTGACGGGCTGCTCGAACTTTATTAACGCGGATCTGATCGCGGCCGGTTTATCCCCGCTGGCGCCGAACCGGGAACTCGTTGCGGCAAGCCGACTTTTTCTACAAGAAATAGAGGCACGTATTGGCCGAGGAGAGGATTTCGCTTTTGAAACCACACTTTCGGGACGGGGTCACTTAAAACTGATCAACCGCTTGAGAAAGGACGGCTGGCAGGTGGAGTTGATATACCTTGCGCTCCCCAATGTCGAAACGTCCAAATTCAGGGTGGCCGAGCGCGTTTCACACGGCGGCCACAGCATTCCGGAGCGGGACATTGTACGGCGGTTTCCGCGCAGTCTTATCAACCTGTTCACCTTATTCAGCTCTGCGGTGAATCGTTGCGTATGCTTGATGAATGACACCAAAGACCCTGTTTTGACTTTCGAGCAACAGGGAAAAAACCGTGATATTCATCAAGAGGCTTATTTTAAACTGTTATCTAAGGAGGCCGGATTATGACGACCACTTATAAAAAGACACCCTCGGAACATAGCATTAAGATATTGAAATCTCTTAAAAGAACGGTTGAAAAAACTCTGGAGAAAAAACGCAGACTCGGCCACTATTTCGTGATCTGGGACGGCAAAAAACCGGTGATGCAGGGTGATGATGCCCCTACCCCCAAGGACTGAACATGCACATTGAACAGCCGAAGATAAGCGACTTTCGAAATCAAAAGGATGTTGAAGTTCGTTTCACACAGGCAGTGCCTGCATCGCTCGTTGACAAGGTATATTAATTGAATACAGCATGCTATAAACGGATCAACAGAAAAACGAGAACGAGGCTGTTCATCCGCCGGTTAAGGAAAACCATTTGATTCCATGGGAAAAGCTCGACGAAGCGCAAGTCCCTGAATATGAGGGAAAAGTCACGCTACTGAAGCGAGGTGCGGAATTTTCGCTTCGGACTGCGGGAACCGAGCTGATGAACAGCCGCCGCCACGGCTCCGAAGATGCCTTGGCTGAGATCACTTGCCGCCGTTTGAAACGAAAACCCGGCGCGCGGATTCTCATCGGCGGCCTCGGAATGGGCTACACGCTTGCGACGGCACTTAAACACTCGGCGCCGGATGCGCGCATCACCGTATCGGAGCTGATTCCGGCAGTCGTCAAATGGAACCGGGAATACCTGGGGCACCTTGCCGGCATGCCGCTGAATGATTCACGGGTATCCCTTCGAGAAGAAGATGTGTCGGAAACCATCGGGAAACAAGAATCCGCCTGGGATGCCATTCTTCTTGACGTGGACAACGGCCCCGGCGGGCTTACCCGCAAAGCCAATGACCGCCTCTACGGAAGATCCGGCCTAAAAAAGGCCTTTTCCGCGCTCGCGCCCGAAGGGATTCTGGCTGTCTGGTCTTGCGGGGTAGACGAGCCCTTTGGCCACCGCCTGAAACAGTGCGGCTTTGGAATGGAAACCCTAACCGTGAGCGCCAGAAAGCCGGGAAAAGGCGGCAAGCACATTCTCTGGATCGCCCGAAAACCGGGCGGCACCACAGGAAACAGCTCATCGAAAAAATAAGGAAATTTCCAAATGACCAACGGAACCCAAAGAGCCGATATTCTATCCGGCCAAAAAGTTTCCATTGTTTTGAAGCAGGACCAGAGAAGCGGAAAACTGACCGAAGGCATCGTGCGGGATATTCTGACAAAATCCCCCACGCATCCTCACGGAATAAAGGTCCGTCTGGAAAACGGCCTGGTTGGAAGGGTTAAAGCCATTCAAGACTGACCCTCCGAATTCGAGGTCGGTATTGCACCCGACAGCCTATTCCTTGACTGGTTAACCTAACCCGGCAAGGCCGGGAGCTGGGATGCTGGGATGCTGGAATGCTGGGATGCATAAAAGCCATCTTTCACCTTCGGCGAATATACACGCTAAAGCGTGCATGTTTCTGATAAAGGGCCTTACGTTTTATCGAAGCAGATGAAGGGGATTTCTCGATGAATGACAACTCGCGCCTGGTCTATTCCACCCAAACCGGCAGGATATGCCCGACATGCGGACTACCGGCCGCCGCATGCAGCTGCAAGAAAAGAAAAAAACAAAACCAGCCGGCACCGTACCCCGTCCAGAGTAAACACGACGGAATCGTTCGCATTCAAAAAGAGGTGAAAGGCCGCGGCGGCAAATGCGTCAGCGTCATTTATGGATTGGAGATGGATGACACCCGGCTTAAGCAGATAGCCAAACAGTTGAAATCTATTTGCGGGACCGGTGGCGCCGTCAAAGACGGCACCATTATCATTCAGGGAGATCATCGCCAAAAATTGCAGGCCGAGCTTCAACAGCAAGGGATAGTAGCCAAGTTGGCCGGAGGATGACAACGCGATCACACAAAAAAAACCGGGCACAATCAATGGCCCGGTTTTTCTGATTCTATTGGCTTTAATACCGGTTATTCCGCCATAACGAACCGGCCGTCCTTTACCTGCACGATCACCATGGAATCCACGTCCAGGCCGTTGTGATCCTCGGGTGTCAGATTATAAACGCCGGAAACCCCCACATAGCCCTTTGTCTGTTCGATGGCCGTGCGCAGGGCATCGGCTTGCGTGCCCGCTTTTTTCATGGCATCGGCCACGATCATGATGGCGTCCCACGCATACCCGGAATGCGTGTTGATGGGAAATTGCTTGTCAAAGCCGTATTGATCCTTGTAGAGCCGAATAAACTCCTTGATGACCGGTTTCTGGGGATCTGAATCCGGCAGGGCGTCGCCCACCATCAGTTTGGTGGCCGGCATGCGATCGCCTTCAGCAGCCTTTCCGGCCAGTTCGATATACTTGGGGTCCGGCAGCCCATGGCATTGAAACAGCGGCAAGTCGATGCCCAATTGGGCTTTATTCTTGGAAACAATGGCGCCGGCAGGTCCAATGGTCCAGACAATCAGGGCCTGGGGCTTGGCATTTTTGACGTTGGTCAACTGGGCCGTCATGTCGGTATCCCTGGGGCCAAAGGATTCTTTGGCCACGATCTCAAGACCGAATTCGGAAGCCATGCTGTTCAGCCACCTTTCCCCGTCCTTGCCGAAACTATCGGATGCGGTAAGCAGGGCTATTTTGGTAAGCCCTTTGTCTTTTAAGTACATATAGAGACGTTTGACCGCTACCGAAGAGCGTTGGGGCGACTTGAACACCCACTCAAACGGTCCCAGTTTGGGGCCGCCCATGATGACCGGATCCCCGCCGACGGTCATGAAGGCGGGCAGCTTTCCCTCGTGAATGATCTTCTTGACCGCCATTCCGGTATCGGTACGGGTGGGACCGATGATGGCGACCACCTTGTCCTTGTAAATGAATTTTTTTGCAATGTTGGCCGCCTTGGCCGGGTCTCCCTCGGTGTCGCCAATGATCAACTCAAGCTTTTGGCCGTTGACACCCCCTTCGTGGTTGATTTTGTCCACAACCATCTCGGCCACCAGCTTGGTCGGCGTGCCGATAAACGCGGCCGGACCGGACAGGTCAAAAAAAGCGCCTAGTTTAATGGTCTCCCCGGCGGTTGCGATTCCCGCGAACATCCCCATTGCCAGTGCGGCGACCACAGCCGCCAATCGATGTGCT
The DNA here is from genome assembly GCA_034003325.1 of Desulfobacterales bacterium. Lineage (NCBI taxonomy): Bacteria > Pseudomonadati > Thermodesulfobacteriota > Desulfobacteria > Desulfobacterales > Desulfobacterales bacterium. Next base: position 40,513 of record JAVEYW010000006.1, on the reverse strand, counting down.
GGTCTCATCATTTTTCCCCTCCTTTTGAAATTTTTCGACGATGATGTTAAAATTTCTGTGATAGCAACGGCCTTAAACGATTTCATCCGTAATTCGGGTATCAAACACCCGCTGACTCTTGCGTTCGGAACGCGGCAGATGGCCGTAATCCACCAATTCGACATCCACGGACACCAGCATCTGCCTTTTGACTTGATAGGTTATTTCATGTATCAGCTCGTGCGAGCGCTGCCGGTCCACGCCCTCGCCGCGCTCAATGAACACCTTCATGGTATCGCGGCCCGAGCTTTCGTCCCGGGTCAGATGAATCTGGTATTCCGAGCCCAGTCCGGGAATGGCGGACAGAATGGTGTCGATCGTGGAGGGGTAGATATTGACCCCCCGGAATTTGATGGTATCGTCACTGCGCCCCTTGATTCGGGAATGGCGCGGCATGATCGACCCGCAAGTGCAGCGCCCGGGGATAATGCGGGTGATGTCCCGGGTACGGTAACGAATCAGCGGAGCCGCCTCCTTGGCCAGAGTGGTGACCACCATTTCCCCCCACTCGCCGGGAGGAAGCGGTTGCAAGGTCTCCGGGTCAACGATTTCCAGAATATAATAATCCCCCCAATAGTGAATGCAGTCGTGATTCGGGCACTCGATGCCGGTGCCGGGGCCGTACAATTCGGTAAGACCCGTAATGTCGAACAATTCGGCGCCGCCGAAGAGCTCGGAGATCTTCCGGCGCATGGACCGGGAGGTGCGTTCGGACCCGTAGATGATCTTTCGAATGTGAATCTTGTCGGCAATCGCCCGGCGGTGAATCTCTTCAGCCATAAGGAGCGCCATCGAAGCGGTGCTGCAAAACACGGTGGAACGAAGATCCTGCATAAACTGAAGGTGCATATCAATATTGCCCGGTCCCACCGGAACCGCCATGGCGCCGATTTTTTCGCATCCCAGTTGAAATCCCATCCCGGCTGTCCAGATGCCGTAGCCCACGGCGATCTGAACCCGATCCAGAGGCGTCACACCGGCCATGGCATAACAGCGGGCGAAAAAATGAACCCAGTCATCAATGTCCTTCTGCGTGTACCCCAATATTTTGCGTTTGCCCGTGGTGCCGGAGCTGGCATGAACCCGGACGATCTGTTCAAAGGGAACCGAGCGAAGCGGAAAAGGATAAAATTCCCGCAGGTTATCGGTGGTGGTAAAGGGCAGCCGGGTCAAATCCGCGAGACTGCAAACGGCATCCGGCGTTATACCGGCCTGCTCCAGGCGCTGACGGTAAAAGGAAGAGCCTTCAAAGGCGTGCCGAACGGTCCATTGCAGCCCCTTCAACTGATGAGCGGCCAAGGCCTCTTCATCCTGAAAATCGGGCATTAAGCTGAGCTGATTCATGAGAGGTTTCTCCAAACGAATATTGGTCAGACCGGCCGCACCCAGCCGGCTGGCTTCGGGTTTCTCATCACTGGCAGCGCCCAGAAAGGCGATGCGCAATTTTGAATCGTTGAGCAGATCGCTGCTGCGCCCCTGCTCGACAATCCGTCCACCGGCCATCAAAAACGCCTTGTCCGAGGCGGACAGCGCGCGGGCGGCGTTTTGTTCCACCAGCAGGATGGTCACCCCGGATCGGGCCAGTGAATGGATAATGGCAAAAATTTCATCCGTGATCAGGGGCGCCAGCCCCAGGCTCGGTTCATCGAGCAGCAGCAATCTGGGGTGCGCCATCAGGGCGCGTCCCATGGCCAGCATCTGCTGCTCTCCGCCGGAAAGCGTTCCCGCCGCCTGAGTCTGCCGTTCCCTCAGGCGCTCAAACCGGCCGTACACCGCTTGCATTCGGGTGAAGACTTCCTTGCGGCCGATCTTCAGCGCTACGGCCCCCAATTCAAGGTTCTCCCGAACCGTCAGATGGGGAAATACTTCCCGGCCCTCTGGCGTCAACGCCAACCCCTTTCGCACCATTCGCGCAGGGGATGCGCCCGTGACCGCAACGCCGTCCAGCAACACCTCGCCGGCCGACGGCGTGAGCAGTCCCATGAGGCACTTTAAAAGGGTCGTTTTCCCGGCGCCGTTGGCACCCACCAAGGCCACGGTTTCCCCTTCGTTTACAGACAGATTGATGCCGAAAAGGGCCTGGGCTGCCCCGTAATGGGCCGTTAACCCGTTGATGACCAGCAAGGGAGAACTCATTGAGCTTGCTTTCTCATCAGGCAACCGCCTCCATGCGCCCCAGGTAGGCTTCCAATACCAGGGGATTACTTCGCACCTGCGCCGGGGTTCCCCGGGCGATGCAGCGTCCGCTGTCCAGAACCACCACCTTGTCGGCTACCTCCATTACCAGTTCCATGTCGTGTTCCACCAGCAGCATGGTATGGCCGGCCGCTCTCTGTTGCCGAATGTGGCGCGCGATCTGAGCCGTTTCCTCCGTGTTCAGCCCGGCCACGGGTTCATCCAGAAGAACTATCCTGGGATCACCCGCAAAGGCCCGGGCCAACTCAACCCGTTTTTTTTCGCCGTAGGATAGGGCTGCTGCCGGCCAGTCGGCTTTTGTCCCCAACCCGAAGGTGTCCAGCACTTCAAATGCAGCCAGCCGCAAGGATCGCTCCTGGTGGCGCAATGAAGGCAACCGCAGCATGGATCGAATAAATGACTTTTCCGCCGCCACGGTCAACCCGGTCAGCACATTGTCCAGCACGGACAAGCGTGAAAACAGTTTCAGGTTCTGAAAGGTGCGCGCGACTCCGAAGGCTGCGATTTGGTGCGCCGGCAATTTTTCAATGGAATGATGCTCCAACAAAATGGTGCCCGTCTGACAGTTATCCACCCCGCTGATACAGTTGATCAGGGTCGATTTACCGGCGCCGTTGGGACCGATCAGGGCCGTGACGCGTCCGGGTTCCACTCGAAAGCTCACATCCTGCAAGGCGGGCAGCCCACCGAACCATCTTGTGACGTTTTTGAGGTCAAGCATCTTATTTTATCCCCGGTTTTCTCCCCAGCGCCAGGCGCGTGCGCACCGCATCGGTAATGCCGGTAACCAGCCCCTGAGGGAGAAACATCAGGATCAGTACCACAATCAGGCCATGAAGAATATCCTTATAAGCGTCCAACGCTTCGATCCATTCGGGCAGCAAGGTGATCAAGGCCGTGCCGAACAAAGATCCCCAAATGGACCCCATGCCGCCCACAATCACCATGATCACAAACTCCAGCGACACAAAAATACTAAAGGACTCGGGGCTGACAAAGGCGTAGCAATGGGCAAAAAGACTTCCGGCCAGGGACGCAAAAACAGCCGACAGAATAAAGACTTTGACTTTGGCCCGTTTGGTATCCACACCCAGGGCGGAAGCGGCGGTCTCATCTTCAGCCAGGGCGGCAAGTCCCCTTCCCGCGCCGCTGCGTACGAGGTTAAGGCTCAGCAACAGGCAACCCATCGCAAAGGTCCACAACAAATAATGAAGGCGAATTTCACTGTCAAATACCAGTGGTCCCATGGACAGGTGGGGAATTTCCGCCAGTCCGCCGGGGCCGCCGGTAACCGCATCCCATTGGACCAGCAGCAGGTAAACCACGATATTAAACCCAAGCGTGGCCATGGCCAGGTAGTGCCCGCTGAGTTTCAGCGCCGGCAAGCCGACGGCCAGCGCAATGAAGGCCACCGCTATTGCCACCAGAACCATCACCGGCCAGGCCGGCCACCCTAACGAGATCGTGCCCAGCGCCGACCCGTAGGCGCCGAGCGCAAAAAAGCCGGCATGCCCGAGACTGATCTGGCCGGCATACCCGATAAATAAGTTTAATCCCAGAACAACGAGCAGATGAATGGCAATCAGGTTGGAAAGTCCCAGGTTGTAAGGATTGGACTCATATAAAGGCCATACCACGAGCGCCAGGGATAACGCCAGCACCCACAGGCCCGTTCGGTGAAGATATATAAAATAGACCAGTTTGTCTTTTGACGTCATCATAGGGTATAAACCCCTTAATCAGAAACATGCACGCTTTTAAGTGTATATGCGCTGAAGGCAAAAGATGGCTTTCATGCATCCCAGCCTCCCGGCATCCCAGCATCCGGCTTTGCCGGATTAGAAGGTACTTCGCACTTTAATTGCCCAATAATCCTTTGGGTCGAATAAAAAGAACCAGCAACAGAATCACAAAGGCAACCACATCCTTGTAGGCGCTGCTCCAATAGCCGGCGGAAAGGGATTCTATCAATCCCAGCCCCAGGCCGCCCAGCACGGCGCCGGGAAAAGACCCGAAACCGCCTAAGATGGCGGCGGCAAACCCTTTAAGCCCCAGCAACACCCCCACATCGTAACTCAAGGTCGTAATGGGCGTAACCAACACGCCCGCAAGCCCACCCAGGCCGCCGGCCAGCGCAAAACTGGCTGCCTTGACCCGGCCCACGGGAATTCCCACGACGCAGGCCGCTATCTGGTTGGATGCAACAGCACGCATGGCCAGTCCCAGCCGGGTGCCGCGGAAAAAAAATACCAGAAGTCCGATGGCCAGCGCCGTGGCCGCCAATATCACCACCGCCTGCGGCAGGATGGCTGCGCCCAGGAATCGCAACGGGATATCTTCAAACAACGGGGGAATCGCCATGCGGTTTTTGCCCCAAATCAGCTTCATCACGCCGCGGCATATAATGGAAAGACCGATGGTGAGAAAAATCAATACCAGATGATTTTGTGAGCGCGAAGGGCGAATACCGATGCGTTCCACCCCAATTCCCACCACCGCAACAGCGGCTACGGCGGCCGGCAAGGCAATCAGCAGAGGCAAGCCGCTCCAGAAAAGTCCGGTGAAGAGAAACATTCCCCCCAGAGAGACAAAGTCCACCTGAATGAAATTGACGATGCCGATGGTATTGTGCACCACGCAAAACCCCAGGGCAATCAAGGCATAGATGGCGCCACTGGTGACCCCTCCAAATAGAAACTGCAGCAAATCCTGCAAATCGGCCCCGCTCCTTTTCTTGCAAATTGTCTCTGATATACCACGGACGAATCAGACTATGCCAGGAGCGCTCAGAGGTCAAGTACCGAAGCGCCCCATGGGGTACACCGGCCATGATCATGGTTTCGGCCGCGATAATCACTTGAACCCAAGAGAACAATCATGGTAACCATTCACGAAGGTTGGCTGAACCGGATAAAATCTGACATTGGCAGCGGAAAAAGAGAATGAAGCATTCTGCGAAAAAAGAACTTTTGATGGGCAACGAAGCCATCGCGCTGGGCCTGGTTGAAAACGGGTGCGCCATGGCAACTTCCTATCCCGGCACGCCGGCCTCGGAGATCCTCTCTTCCGTGGTCGGGTATCAACGCCGGCATAAGATAGGCATGCATACCCAGTGGGCCATCAATGAAAAAGTGGCTTTCGAGATCGCCTACGCCGGTAGCATGACCGGACTGCGAACTGCCGTAAGCATGAAACAGGTGGGCCTCAATGTGGCCGCAGATTCATTAATGAGTGCCGCCTACTTGGGCACGGTCGGCGGTTTCGTGGTGATCAGCGCCGATGACCCCGGCCCGCACTCCTCTCAGACCGAACAGGATAGCCGCATGATGGCCATGATGGCCAAAATACCCGTGCTGGACCCCGGTTCTCCGGCCGAGGCCAAAGAGATGGTTTCCTTGGCCTATGCCCTTTCGGAAGCGTTTCGAACCCCGGTCATGCTGCGGCCCACCACCCGGGTTTGCCATTCACGCCAGGATGTGCTGACGGGGAAACTGCTCGTTTCGAATGCGCTGAATAGAAAAGCCGCTTTTAAAAAAGATTCGACCCGTTGGGCGGCAACGCCTAAATTTCGTTATCAGCTTCACCTGGAACTGGAGGAGAAACTATCGCAGATTGCGGCCCATAAAGAGACAGAACCCATTTTTCACAATCCCGGCACCCATTCAAAACAGGCCGTGGTATCCTCCGGAGTGGCTTCCGCCTACACCATCGACATTCTCAAACGCCTGAACCTGTGGGAATCCGTTGCCTTTTTCCAGGTACGCCAACCCTTTCCGCTGCACACCCGGTTTATGAAATCTCTGTTATCTACCTATGATCGGATACTGGTCATCGAAGAAACCACCGGCGTTATTGAAATGCAGTTGGCGGATCGCAACCGTATTCAGGGGAAGCTAAACGGCGCCGTGACCCGCGTGGGGGAGCTGCTTCCGGAAATCATCGAAAAACAGGTAGCAAAATTTGCCGGTGTCACTGCTATAAGCCCCACGCTGACACCGGCACCCGGACGGCCCCCAACCCTGTGCGCGGGATGTCCCCATAGGGCCAGTTTCTTTGCCATTAAAAAGGCCGCGCCCCGGGGCATATACACCAGCGACATCGGTTGCTATACGTTGGGGCTCAATCTTAAGGCGGTGGACACGGTCCTGTGCATGGGAGCCGCCATCAGCCAGGCGGCCGGTTTTTATCATGCCTATCAAAACCAGGAGAAGCGGCCCGATATCATCGCCACCATCGGTGACTCCACCTTTTTTCATGCCGGGGTACCGGCTCTTATCGACGCAGTTAACCAGAACGTCCGTTTTGTGCTGGTCATTCTGGATAACCGCACCACCGCCATGACCGGCAGCCAACCCACACCGGCCACCGGAAAAAGCGCCACCGGGGAAAATCTGGTGCCGGTGGACATGGAAACGCTGGTCAAAGGCTGCGGCATTCGGTCCTGTGAAGTGGGCGAACCCTATGACACCAAAGCGTTTGTCAAATTGCTCAAAAAAGCGGTGGACTTCAGCCGAAAACAGGGGCCGGCCGTTGTGATCGCAAGGCATCCCTGTATTCTCGATGCGGCGCGCACCGGGCACTCCGTTGAGCGGATTGCCGTTGAAATCACCGATGATTGCGACGGCTGCGGGTTTTGCCGTCAGCATTTTGAGTGTCCGGCCCTCATTCATAACGCGCACACCGGCCGGACCTTCATCGATCCGCTGGTGTGTAACGAATGCGGCGTATGCCTGAATGTCTGCCCCAAGGGGGCTATTCAAAAGAAGAAAACGGAACAGGGGTAACCATCACTACCGATGAAAGATAGGGTACCGTATCAGATTGTTATCAGCGGCGTGGGGGGGCAGGGAGTGCTTTTCATTACCCAATTGATGGCCGAAGCGGCTATCCGCAAAGGGTTTCCGGTATTTACCGCTGAAACCCACGGAATGGCCCAACGGGGAGGAACAGTAATCTCGCACCTTAAGGTGGGGCCATTCGCCAGCCCCCTTATCCGGCCCGGAGAAGCGGATGGCCTTATCGCCCTTAAAGCGGAGAGCCTTGATCAGCACAGCGGCTATCTTAAGCCCGGCGCATGGGCTGCGGTCAACAGCAGCGCTTCAACAAAGAAGACTTCCGGTCTATGCGCCCATCATCTGAATGCGGATTTACTGGCTCAAAATATAGACAATCCCCGGGCCATCAATCTGATCATGCTCGGGTTTACCTTATCTCTTTTCTTGAAAGCCGATTTTAACACTGCACCGCTTTATTGCACGATGGACGATATTACCCATGTGCTGACTGACCGTCTCAAAGGCAAGGACATGCTGTTACAAGCTTCTATTGACGCGCTGAAAGCCGGTGCTTCAGCGCACTAATGCCCCCATTCTCTTTTTCTAAGTCCGTTCACGGAAAGCCACCGTGTTTGGAGGATACGATAATGACCAAAGCCACTTACTGGGCAGATGAGTATGTCATCAAACAAAAAACAGGGCCGGCCGCCATCGCCCTGATAAAACCGGGTCAACGGGTCTTTATCGGCTCCACCTGCGGCGAGCCGCAATATCTGGTCAAGTGCCTGGCCGAAAAAGCAAATCATTTCACAGACCTTGAAATTGTCCGGATGATGAGCCAGGAGAGCACCTCGTTGTCCATGATCGCTCATGCCAGCGGAGACCAGGCGTTGAATATTCGCTGCCTATACCTGGGGTCTGCGGCACCGCAATCCTTTGCCGCCAACCGGCGGTTTTTTACCCCCATTAACCTCAGCGCGGTGCCGCGCTTGTTTAAAAGCCGCCGAATGCCCATTCACGTGGCATTGATACAAGTCAGCCCGCCCGACGATTTCGGCTGGATGAGCCTGGGAATATCCGTGGATATCACGCTGGCGGCAGCCCAATCCGCGGACATTGTCATCGCACAGGTCAACTCACTCATGCCACGGATTATTGGTCGAAGCTTTATTCATGTAAACGATGTCAACAGCATTGTGGAATATGACGAACCGTTGCTCACGCCGGCGCCCGCGCCGGATATGGCGACAGCGGAAGCCATCTCCCTTGAAACGGCAAGGCTCATCGAAGACGGCTCGACCCTGCACATCGATCCCGGCGCCGCTCCTCAAAAAACCCTGCTGGGGCTTCGCAACAAAAATGATTTGGGGATTCACACCGAATGCATTACGGACGCCATCATGCGGCTGGTGGCCGAAGGCGTGATCACCAACCGGAAAAAAGGATACAACGAGGGCCGTATCGTCGCCTCCAGCGCCATGGGAAGCCCGGATCTATATGAATTTTTAAACAGCAATCTGTCCATCGATTTTCAGCCCTCCGATTATGTGAACGACCCGGATATCATCGCCCGTCACCACAAGATGGTATCGGTTTGCGTCGCGGAAGCCATTGATTTGACAGGACAAGTTGCGGCCGACGCCTTTCGGCACAATAATTACATCGGCGTGACCGGCATGCTCGACTTTGTGCGCGGCGCGGTCCGCTCCGAGGGCGGTAAATCGATTTTAATTCTCCCCGCCACGGCCAAGCAGGGCAAGGAAAGCCGGATCGTCCCCCAACTTAAGGATTTAGCGGTAGTGGTTCCCAGAGGCGATGTGGACTATGTGGTGAGTGAATTCGGCATGGTGCGGCTGTTTGGAAAAAGCCTTCAAGAGCGCGCCCTGGCGATGATTTCACTGGCGCACCCCGATTTCAGAGACGAGTTGTTTGCAAAAGCCAAAGAAATGGAACTGCTGAGCCCCACCATCAGTCTTTCCGAATCCCTTCAAGGCGTCTATCCGAGTCACTTGGTTGAAGCACTGGAAATCAAGGGCCAACGTGTCAATTTCCGCGCCGCCAAACCCGTGGATGTCAGGCGAATTCAGGAGCATTTCTATGAACTGGACCGAGAGGATGTGGTGTCCCGCTTTTTTCATGAAAGAACCCGTTTTCTCAGAAATGACCTGGAAGGCGTATATCGCATAGATTATGTGAAGGATTTGACCATTGTGGGATTGGTGGGTGAAATCGGGTTTCAACGCGCCGTGGCCGTCGGAACCTATCTGTTTGAGGAATCCAACAACATGGCGGAAATAGCGTTTTCCGTTAGCAAGGACTGGCAAGGGTGTGGTCTGGGGAAAATTCTGATCGCCAAGCTGGCAAAAGCGGCCAGGGAAAACGGCATTGCCGGACTGATAGCGTACACATCCCCCACGAACACCGGCATGCTCCGGTTATTTAACACGCTGCCATATAAAATCCGCAGCACGCATGATGCAAACGTGGTAACGCTGAAATGTCAATTCAATGAACCCATCTGAATATCGGCAATAGACCGTATTCAGCACGGCACGGCGGTGGCACCCTCATTTTCACCGCTGCGCGGCGCCCCATGTTGCGGGGAATGCAGTACAAAATCGTCCTACTTTTTTATTCCAAAAAATCGTGGGGTGTGCTTATAATTCCAAAAATATATTTTTTCGGAATACAGCCGCACTGACATAATCCGGCTGATGCGCCATCAAAGCACAACGGGACCCTTTGAATCGAGGTAAGTTATGGAACATGATATCAAAAAAATACTTTTTGCAACGGATCTGTCAAAAGAGTGCCGGAATTCTTATGGTTATGCGATCAATCTTGCCGTAGCATGCCAAGGGAACATCACGTTGCTTCATATCATTGAAACACCCCCCATCAGCACGGAAATGCAGGTCAAAAACATGCTGGGGGAAGAGCGCTATGAACAGATTCTACGGGAGCATGAAAAAGATACCCGATCAATCCTGATCGGCAAACGCAAAGAAAGCGAAATTATCCATTCCACGCTGTCCGGATATTGGCAGGACTCGATGAGCAGCCGCCCCGGCTGTTTTTTGCGGCCCGATGAAATTATCGTCAAAAAAGGCGACGTGGTAAACGGAATTCTTTCGACCGCACAAGAACTGGAAAGCGATTTGATCATTCTCAGCGCCCATAAAAACAGGCGTTCGGACAAGTCCGTCTCCAAGGTTATCCTGGAAGTATTAAGACTCTCCCCGGTACCGGTTATTATCGTCCCGCCGACGAAGGGGTAACGATGTCCAGCGAGACGACTCGTGACCTGAACTGCGACACCCTCTGTGCGCAAATACGAAAATTAGGCGCCACACTCTGCCAATTCATTCCAAGCGCACGCCTCCTTGTGCCGGAAGAAAAAATAAGGCGATTTTGCACCGAAAATAAATGCGGGTGCTACGGCAACCACCTGATGTGTCCCCCATTCGTCGGGACAATCCCTGAGGCTGCGGAAAAAATAAGCACATTTACCGACGCAATTCTCATTCAATATTCAAAGGGCCTGAATGTCGAAACGGATACCGTCGGACTGAACGCAACAAAGCGAACGCTGCACGACATCATACTAGAAACAGAACGATATCTTCAAAAAGAGATGGGGATTTCCACCCTTATGGGTCTGATCGGTGGCAGCTGTGAACGATGCAATCCCTGCGCGGGCTTTATGGGAAAACCTTGCCCATATCCGTCCCGAGCAAGGACCTCAATGGAAGCATTGGGGATAGACGTGATCGCGTTGCTTGAGCGCCTTGATTTGGACGGAAAATTTCATGCCGACAAGATCACCTGGACCGGCATGATTTTGATAGCCTAATCCGGCAAAGCCGGATGCTGGGATGCTGGGATGCATACAAGCCATCTTTCACCTTCGGCAAATATACACGCAAAAGCGTGCCTGTTTCTGGTAAAGGGCCTAACCCGGCAAGGCCTTAAGCTGGGCGGCTGGACTGCTTGGCAGCCACCGACCTTCTCCAGTGATATACGCTCTTTCGTGCCAAAGGCTACCACCAAAAGTCCGGAAAATGAATTCGCTCACCGCGCCCTTAGGGCCTCGTCCAGCACATTCCGGCTACCCGCATCAAAGCAAAAATCGCTTATTCTCAATGCTCCGCATGGTGATGGGGACAACATCCCATTGGAAATGCTATCAAAAAAACAATTGTGCGTTGATATTCTTCCGCCGCACCGATACCGATTAAAAAAGATATGACAGTTCCGTTTTATCCGCAAACCAGCCATAAGCGGAACTCTATGTTCTGTAACAAACAATATCATTTAATTTAAATGGGTTGACTCTTAAAAAGCCCCCAATATTCCGATTTTCCAAAGACCCAATTCGGCCGGTGAGCACGAAATGGCCCTGATGGGATGTCCCCAGGAATTTCGTTTGGGCTTATCAGCCCCTCAACTATCAATAAACAAACGCATTCATTGGCCTTATGGAGACAGGTTCGATCCAACAAGCCGTTTTATATCATCTTCTTGCGTTAACGCCCTATTGAATAGGCGCTTTCGACCCTCTGACCGGACCGATCAGCATATCGCCCTCGCGCATGCCTCATAAACAGGCAAATGAAGAAACCGGAACCCGGAGTTCGTAAATAAGGGGCTTTTACATTAATTACAATATAATACAATTAGTTGCAAAATTGGCATGTGTCTTGCTTTGCGGGTGAGGTAGAAACCAAAAAAGGCCTTAAAAACCAGGCCGCGACCATAACCGTTACAATTGCTCAGTCAAAGGGAAAAATCATGCAAACGCTCATGCAAATTGAACCCAGCGTGGAAGATCAGTCCGACGAGAAAGTTGAGGAACCTCCGAGTTCAGCGCTCTATTCCGTGCCGGCACCGGCCATTGTATCCATTATCAACCTGGATACAGCCCCCACGGCCAGGGCGCCCCGACAAACCCGTTCAACCGCCAAGACCCGCGATTTCCGAAAACGCTTTTACCCCGACATTTCAGACAAACAATGGAACGATTGGCAATGGCAGATCGGCAACCGGATTAATAAACTGCCGCATCTGGAAACCCTGATCACCTTGTCCGAGGACGAAAGAATCGCATTGTCCCAACCCGAAAACAAGCTGCCGCTGGGGATCACCCCCTATTACGCCAGCTTGATTTCCCGGCAGGATGCGTTGCAACCGCTACGACGGACCGTGATTCCGACGACCGGCGAGTTTTTGCGAATGCCTTGCGAGGCCGATGATCCGCTTCACGAAGAAGCTCAGAGCCCGGTTCCGGGACTGGTGCACCGGTATCCGGACCGCGCCCTGCTGCTCGTGCTCGACTTTTGCTCCACCTATTGCCGGTACTGCACCCGCAGCCGGGTCGTGGGCAAACGAAGCATTTTCCCGAGCAAAAAGCGCCTGGAGCGCGCCATCGACTATATTGCCGCCACCCCGGCCATTCACGATGTTATTTTGTCGGGCGGAGACCCGCTGACCCTGAATGACGACCGGCTCGACTGGCTGCTGACCCGGTTGCGGCGCATTCCGCACCTGGACATCATTCGCATCGGGACCAAGGTGCCGGCGGTGCTGCCCCAGCGGATTACGCCCAAACTGACACGCATGCTCAAAAAACATCATCCCCTCTGGATGAGCCTTCATTTCACGCATCCGGACGAGGGCACGCCCGAAACATACCGGGCCTGCGGCATGCTGGCGGATGCCGGTATTCCCTTAGGCTCGCAGACCGTGCTTTTAAAAGGCATCAATGATCAGGTTGACACCATGCGGGAGCTGGTCTACCATCTGCTGAAAATGCGGGTTCGGCCTTATTACCTGTACCAGTGCGATCCCATCACCGGGTCGGGCCATTTCCGCACCCCCATTCAAAAGGGACTCGATATCATTCGAGGCTTAAGAGGCTTTATCAGCGGATACGCCGTGCCCACCTATGTGGTGGATGCACCGGGGGGCGGCGGGAAGATTCCGTTATTGCCCGAATACCGGGTCGGCCGGGCTGAGGGGAATCTGCTGCTGAGCAATTATGAAAACCGGGTGTTTCGATACCCCGACACCGCAACTGAAGACGGATTGGGAGAACACGTTCATTGATCATCGGATTAACGTATGACCTTCGTTCCGAATACCTCGCCATGGGCTATAGCGAAGACGAAACGGCCGAGTTCGACCGGGACGATACCATCACGGCCCTCGAAGACACGCTTCGTTCCCTGGGTCATCGAACCGATCGAATCGGAACCGGCCGCAAGCTCACCGAACGGCTCGCGGCCGGCGACCGATGGGATATGGTGTTTAACATTGCCGAAGGGCTTTCCGGCAGCGGCCGGGAAGCCCAGGTGCCCGCCATTTTGGATCTTTATGGAATCCCCTATACCTTCTCCGATCCGCTGGTCATGAGCCTTACCTTACATAAGGGCATGACCAAACGAATTCTGCGGGATAACGGTATCCCCACATCGGATTTTGTGGTGGTGGAATACGCCGCGGATGATATTCACATTCCCTTTTCACCGCCCTATTTTATCAAGCCCGTCGCCGAGGGAACCGGCAAAGGCGTTAGCCCCGCTTCCATTATCCGGCAAGCAGAACGGGTAAAGCCGGCGTGCGCCCAAATGATAGATGTCTTCCGCCAGCCCGTGCTGCTTGAGCCGTATCTGCCGGGGCGGGAATTCACGGTGGGCATCATCGGCACCGGAAAAGACGCCGTAACGCTCGGCACCATGGAAGTGCTCCTCGGTGAAAAAGCGGAGGCCGGCGTTTACTCTTATGTCAATAAGGAGCAAAGCGAGGAACGGGTCACCTATCGACTGGTTCCTGCCGATGCGGATATCACCGTCAAGACGGCCGAAGAAGTCTCCCTTGAAGCTTGGCGCGCCCTGGGATGTCGGGACGGCGGTCGCATCGATCTTCGGTGCGATGAAAAGGGGAACCCCCTTTTCATGGAAGTAAACCCCCTGGCCGGACTGCATCCCGAGCACTCGGATCTGCCCATCCTTTGCGGTCTGATCGGAATTTCCTATCGAACCCTGATCGAGCGAATTCTATCTTCGGCCATGAGCCGCATTCCGGCGAGCAAAATGAGATAATCATCATGCGCGTAACCATCCTTCACAACGCGATTCTTGATGAAAGCGCACCGGATGAGAAAGACGTGCTGGCCCAGGTTGCGGCCATCAGCGACGCGTTAGAGCACCTGGGCCACGATGCGGTGGTGCTTCCCTGTGATCTTAATTTGTCCGCACTCAAGCAGCGGCTTTCCCACGCAGCGCCGAACATGGTCTTTAACCTGGTAGAATCCCTTGGGCAAAGCGGTGCGCTGATTCACCTGGTGCCCTTTTTCCTGGCAGCGAACCATTTCCCCTTCACCGGCGCTCAAGCCGACGCCATGATGCTTTCTTCAAACAAAATCATGGCGAAAACCGTTATGCGCGCCAGCGGGTTGCCGACCCCGGACTGGCTCGGCCCCTATCCGGCAACGGAAAGTCCCATTCAAAAACCCGGCATAGCGCAAGAAATTGAGGCCAAGACCTGGATCATCAAATCCGTCTGGGAGCACGCCTCCATCGGTCTGGATGAAGACGGACTTCTAAGCGGAGTTTCAGCCGATGCGGTGGTGGCTGAAATGGCCACCCGGGCAACGGATCTTGGCGGCGCGTGCTTTGCCGAAACCTTTATCGAGGGACGCGAGTTCAACCTCTCGGTGCTGGACGGACCGGATGGACCGGTGGTGCTACCGCCCGCGGAAATTCAATTTATGGGGTACGGGCCGGAGAAACCCCGCATCGTCGGGTATCGGGCCAAATGGGATTCAACTGCTTATGAATACTCGCACACGCCTCGGCGCTTCACCTTTGCGCCCGAGGACCGGCCGCTTCTAAAAACGCTGGCAGAAAAGGCCTTGTCCGCCTGGCACTGCTTCGGGTTGAAAGGATATGCCCGGGTGGACTTTCGTGTCGATTCAAACCGTGCGCCATGGATTCTTGAAGTCAACGCCAACCCGTGCCTTTCGCCGGACGCCGGCTTTGCCGCGGCCCTGGCGCAGGCGGGAATTCCGTTTTGGGCGGCCGTCGAACGCATCCTCATGGTTGCGGATCGAGAAAATGGGGGTCCCAAATGATCCGCATACGACGCATTTATGATGATGTCCTTCCCGGCAATGTGGATACGCTTCGCCAGGTAAAGGACATTCTTCGGTTCAGGTTCAGCTCAGTGCCAGAGGAAGAAATTGAAAGCATCGGCGAAAAACTGCGCAATCCCTTTAAGCAGCGCTTTCGAAGCGTTCTGTTCGTCGCCGAAAATCTTCGAAACCGGGTGTTGGGATTTGCGCTTGTCCTCTATGAGCCGGACATCGGGTTTTGCTATCTCGACTGGATCGCCACCGCGGACATTCGCAGCGGCGTCGGGGGCGCCCTGTATGAGCGCGTCCGGCAGGAAGCCGATGCACTGGGAACAGCCGGGCTTTTTTTCGAATGCCTGCCCGACGAAGCAAGCCTTTGCCCGGATACGGCCCTATTGAAAGAGAACCAAAAGCGTCTTCGCTTCTACGAACAATACGGCGCCCGCCCCATCATCCACACCGGCTATGAAAGCCCGGTGAAGCCGGAAGATGTCTGTATGCCGCATTTGGTTTATGACGGCTTAAGCAAGCAGCGCGAGCTCAAACCCGGCTTTATGAAAAAAGTGGTTCAAGCGATTTTGGAACGAAAATACGCAGAATACTGCCCGCCGGAATATGTCAAAAAAGTTGTGGATTCCATAAAGGACAACCCGGTTCGGTTGCGACCCTTTCAATATGTAAAGCCCGAAGCGGTCCGTTCGAAAGTCGAGGGACGCTCGTTGGAACGCATGGCCATCGTCGTCACCACACACCACACCATTCACCACATTCATGAGCGGGGATATGTTGAAGCCCCGGTTCGGGTCGAAAGCATTATGGCCGAACTGGATAAAAGCGGTCTTTTTGACACGATCAAACCGCGAAGCTTTCCGGACAAGCACATTTCAGCGGTTCACGACAATGGGTTCATAACCTATTTGCGCCGAACCTGCCTGGAGGTGCCCGATGGCAAATCCCTTTATCCGTATGTGTTTCCCATTCGGAATCAGACCCGGCCGCCCAAGGATCGCTCTGTGCTGGCCGGCTATTATTGTATCGACACCTTTACCCCCTTAAACCGAAACGCGTATAAAGCGGCACGCCACGGAGTGGATTGTGCGCTCACGGCGGCAAAGGAAATTTTAGACGGTCGACGCATTGCCTATGCCCTGGTCCGCCCACCCGGTCACCACGCCGAACGCAAAACCTTTGGCGGGTTCTGCTATTTCAACAATGTCGCTATTGCGGCCCAGTTTCTCAGGGCCTATGGCCGGGTCGCCATTCTGGATATCGATTACCACCACGGAAACGGCCAAGAGAATATTTTCTACGAGCGATCCGATGTCTTTACGGTATCCATTCACGGTCATCCGAAGTTCGCATATCCCTATTTTTCCGGATTTGAAGATGACATCGGTGCGGCGGACGGTGAAGGCTTCAACCTGAACCTGCCGCTACCTGAATCGGTCACCGGCGAAAAATACCACAAAGCCCTCGCCTTGGCCTTGGAACGAATAAAAGACTTCCGTCCCACCTTTCTCGTCGTGGCGTTGGGACTCGATCCGGCCAAGGGTGATCCCACCGGCACCTGGTCGCTCACGGGAAAAGACTTCGAGATCAACGGGAAAATGATCGGCGCGGCCGGTCTTCCCACGCTCGTTGTTCAGGAAGGCGGTTATCGGACCCGCACCCTGGGCACCAACGCCTTGCGGTTCTTTACCGGAATTTCGGCGGCCGGCGTTCAACACAGCATGAAAAAAGACGTGCATTTTCCTTATCTCAACAACGTAACCTATAGAACCAATCTCCTTCCCAGAGACAAAGAGCGCATCGGGCGCTTGGTGGAAATCACCGGATTTTTCAATGATGCGGAAATCGGTGTGGCCATGGAACTGGTGCAGACCTATCTGGACACGGGTGAAGCCAGCGGATACAGATTCATTTTGGCCGAGCAGTACAGCCGCTTGGTCGGCTATGCCTGTTACGGCCCGATCGCGTGCACGGCTTCCGCCTACGACCTCTATTGGATTGCGGTGCATCCGGATTTCCAGAGCCGGGGCCTGGGAAGCAAATTATTGGCTGAGAGCGAAAAAATGACCCGGGAGGCCGGCGGAACCCGCATGTATGTGGAAACATCTCAGCGCGTTCAGTACGCCAGCACCCGTGCCTTTTACGAGCAGCACGGCTACCGGGTGGCCTCGGTAATGGAAGACTTTTACGCGCCGGGTGATGGAAAGTCCACCTACTGCAAGGTGCTATAGGGAAAAGGGTGCGGGGTTGGTCCATTTTGTCGATATCACAGTAGCTCCAAAGTTTATTTACGATAAGGCTTATCTTTCTCGCCGAATTCTTGAAAAACACCCCCATGTTGGTGAGCACTATCGCATTATCAAGCGCTCGGTCGATGCACGCCGGAACCCCCCCCATTTCGTCCTTCGAATCGAGATCAACCCAAAAAGACAAAACGCCGCTGATAAACCGATGTTCCGGTTTGAACCCGTGGCGCCAACGCCCCGCGTTATCATTGTGGGCGCCGGTCCGGCAGGTTATTTTGCGGCTTTGGCGCTGATTGAAAACGGGATCAAGCCGATTGTCCTGGAGCAAGGGGAGAATGTTCGCGCACGGCGCAAACGCATCGCCGGAATTTTACGGGACGGAACCATTGACCCCAACTCCAATTACTGCTTCGGCGAAGGGGGCGCGGGTACTTTTTCAGACGGCAAGCTCTACACCCGTGCCACCAAACGAGGCGATGCGGGAAAGATTCTGCAACTGCTCGTTTACCATGGCGCATCCGAGGATATTCTAATAGACGCCCATCCCCATATCGGTTCCAATAAATTGCCCGCCGTGGTTCAACGGATTCGCGAAACCATCACAACCTGCGGCGGGGAAGTTCATTTTAACGCCAGGGTCACGGACTTTATATTGAATGAAGGCGCCGTCACCGGCGTTCGCCTGTCGGACGGCAATCAGGTAACGGCGGATGCCGTCATACTGGCCGCCGGCCATTCGGCTCGCGACCTCTATCAGTGGTTTCATGACAGGGGCTTTCTCATCGAGGCAAAACCCCTGGCAATCGGCGTGCGAGTGGAGCATCCCCAGGCCTTGATTGATGCCGCGCAATACCATCACCACCCGCGGCATTCAAACCTTCCGGCGGCCACCTACCGGCTGGCCTGCCAATACGAGGATAGAGGCATCTATTCCTTTTGCATGTGCCCGGGCGGATATATCGTACCCACGGCAACGGGCCCCTGTGAGCTGGCTGTCAACGGCATGAGTTTTTCCGGGCGAAAGGGACCCTTTGCCAATGCCGGAATGGTCGTGGAAGTTCTCCCCGAAGACATTCAAGCTGATCACGCCAAGGGGCCTTTAAGCGTTTTGGCGTTTCAGCGGGCGCTTGAGGCCAAGGCGTTCCGAATGGGCGGCGGCAACGGGCAACGTGCACCAGCCCAACGAATGACGGATTTTATCAAAAGTAAACTTTCCGACAGGTTACCAACATCATCGTATCTGCCGGGGATAGCCTCAGCACCACTCCATGAACTGCTGCCGCCCTTTGTCACCCGCCGTCTGGCGGCTGCCTTTGACATTTTTAATCGAAAACTGAAAGGGTTTCTGACTGAAGAGGCCCTGCTGATCGCGGTGGAGTCCCGAACCAGTTCACCCGTGCGTATTCCGCGAAACGCCGGAAACCTTATGCATTCCCAATTATTTCGCCTTTTCCCCTGCGGTGAGGGGGCCGGTTATGCCGGAGGCATCGTTTCATCGGCCATGGATGGGCAGCGTGTTGCAAAACAAGTTGCTGATTTCATAAATAATATAAATTAATCCGGGGAAGACCGATAGCGCCCTTCACCCAAACGTGAACTTAAGGCGCGGCGTTTATCACCGACCCCTACTTTATGACACGGTTCTTTTCCCACTATTTTTTGTTGATTTATCACTAAATCCACCTTATTTACCAACGACCGTTTACTTTTTAAAACCACACTTTTCAGGGGGGACCATCTCATGACAAAAGCAGAACTGCTTGAACAAATGGCAATTGACGCCGGTATTTCAAAAGCTGCAGCAACCGCCGCGTTGAACTCCTTTCTCGACGGCATCAAAATGGCGCTCAAGAAAAAAGACGGCAAAGTAACGCTGACAGGCTTCGGCACGTTCGCAACCAGCCACCGCAAAGCGCGCCAAGGGCGAAACCCCCAGACCGGGGCAACCATCAAAATCAAGGCGGCTAATGTTGTAAAGTTCAAACCCGGCAAAAAGCTGAAGGAAGCGGTCTAAAGAAGCCATTTCAAGCCATCGGATTGAATGCCGAGACGAAATGCATTGGGGCGGTTTTTCATGTGGTGAGAATATACCGCCCTTTTTTATTTTTATACGGATCAAAAAGCATCACCGCTGATGCCCATAACGCTCCCAACTAACCTTCTCGTGAGGAAGGCCGGATTTTGAATGGGGCGTTTTTTTCTCTGCGGAATAGCCGATAGCGATGATCGCCTCCACGGCCATTCCTTCGGGCAGTCCCAGCACTCCGGACACATAATCGCCTGCGCTTTGGTGCGCATCGTGCATCCGCTCCCGCAATTGAATCCAGCAACTGCCAAGCGCGAGGTCCGTTGCCGCCAGGTGCAGATAAATAGCAGCAATGGATGCATCCTCCACCCACACATCCGATTTGGCTGGATCCGCGCAAACGACGATCGCCAACGGTGCGCCGGACAGAAAAGAAGCGCCATGCGGCTTGGCCTTGGACAAGGCCGAAATCATATCCGGGTCGGTAACCACGACAAAGGACCAGGGATTCAAGTCTCTTGAGGACGGAGCACGCAGCACGGTTTCCACCAGAGAATCAATTTTCTCCGGCTCGACCGGCCGGTCCTGAAACTTTCGAATACTTCTTCGCGATCTGATCAAGTCGATAAACATAAGCGTTCCTTTCTTCCTCGACGCATTTAATATCCTCGCATGATCGCCTTAATAAAGCATTCCATTCACACAATTGTCAAGGTTGCGCCGCCTGAAACACGCGCCAATCGAGCCCAGCGCGACATTGATCGGGAAACAGCCGCAAAAAAAGCGCTCATGCCACACGCAAAAAGGCAGTGTCTCGATAGAGGCGCTGCCTTTTGCTGCAGTTGAAATAAACTTTCTATATTGATCAGGGTCAACGTATTGCGAAGATTACCCCTGAACATCGATTCCCAGATCACATCCGAGATTTTCGTCTGGGTTTGCACACTCAAAATTCTCATGTCGGGTGTCCACATGCCCTTTATCGCTTTCATAAAAATAATCTTCAATTCTCATATCGGCCATAATGTCACCTCCGTCTTACTGCGTCGGTTCTTTTTTATTCTATGAAAAAACCGCTAACTATTGGAATGTTCTGGAATATCAACCTGCCAAGCCCCATTACAGCATCATCCAAGATTTCCCATCTCATGTGCCCCATTGACAAGCATCCGCATTCATACCGGTTTTCCAAAAAAGAGACCGGTTATCAGTATGAGGGGATTATTCATGACCGCCCGCGATCCACCGGCAGTGACGTGGATGTCTGTTTCAGCGGCCACATTTCCGTAACCCGCATGGAAATATAACCAAGGGATGACCCGCTCACACAGTCCCCTATTCAGGCGGTTCGGATATATAAACGACGGATACGTGTTCGTGAAGCTGCGTTGAAGCGTCCCCATCTTCCCTTATTTTTTCCCGTCCAAATATTCCAGAAGCCGGGTCATGGCGGTAAGCTCATCGAGTTGCGCCAACGCACGCCGGATTTCGATTGCCTGGTGAAGCTCGTCTTTCGTCATCACCAGATCTTCCTTGCGGGTGCCGGATTGATTGATGTTGACCGCTGGATACACCCTTTGCTCGGCACAAGCCCGACTCAATACCAGGTCCATGTTGCCAGTGCCCTTGAACTCCTGAAAGATGATATCATCCATGCGGCTGCCGGTGTCCACCAGAATCGTAGCGATAGTGGTCAATGATCCGCCGTCCTCGACCTTTCGCGCCGCGCCGAATATTTTTCTCGGCACCTCCAGCGCGTTGGCACCCAGCCCGCCGGTCATGGTCCGGCCGAAACTATCGGTTTCCGCGTTAAAAGCACGCGACATTCGGGTCAAAGAATCGATAAAAACCACCGCATCCCGGCCCACTTCGGCGCAACGAATAGCCGTATGCATAGCCAGCCTCGTCATACGCATATGCTGGTAAATTTTCTGATCCGCGGAAGAGTACAGCACATGGGCGCTTTTAAGCCCCCTTTTAAAATCCGTCACTTCTTCGGGACGCTCATCCACCAGCAGCACGAAAACCGTCACTTCGGGGTGGTTGGTCACAATGGCGTTGGCCATATGACGCATAATGGTTGTCTTACCGGTTTTGGGCGGAGAGACAATCAGCCCCCGCTGCCCCTTTCCGATCGGCACGATCATGTCCAGCACTTTGCCCATCAAGTCATTCGAGCCCTGGGTCATAATCAATCTCTCCGTCGGACTGATGCTGGTCCGATTCCAGAGTTGCTCGATTTTCAAACTGTCTTCAAATGCAACGCCGTTGATCGTTTCTATTCGATTGAGTTTTAGACTGCCGCTCTTAGATGCGCCGGGAACCGCGGTCCCCACGATGAAGCTTCCCTCACGCAGTCGATGCGCCTCAATGAAGTGCGCCGGGATAAAAACGTCTGCCGGCCCCGGCTCGAAATTTTTGTCGATATCACGCAAAAATCCAAACCCCCTGTCCAATATTTCCAAATGTCCTTTTACAGTTTCCAATCAATTGCTCCTTAGCTGAAAAATCTGGCACTGCCGTGTAAGTGAAGGCACACAGCCGACACCGTGTGTTGCCCCGCGTTCGGTCATACCCATTGCGGAATGTTGGTTAAGCACAAGGATCGCCGGGTCCGGCAGCGGATCTATGGATTCCGGATTCGGATAGCATTTTTGTCCAAGTATCTTATCGTATTTCGGATTGACCGGAAGGACCTCACCTTTGAACCCACAGGTGAGTAAATTATATACGGGGCACTCCTATAAAAAAGCTGCTCCTCATAAAACCCAAGCCTCTGAAATCGCCCTCATCGTATATACTTTCCCGGATAATTACAAGCCACTTCGTTACTGTCTATTTGATCGGGACCGTCTATTCCATATCGAATAACCAGAAGAAAACCGGTGGGTGATTGGCAGTCACCGGCTTAATGGGTGCTTTGCGGTATGTCGGCAAGTTGTGTTTGGCGTAACATTTACAGCTTTATTTTACATACATCCTATTATAGAAATAAGCATCAATGACAATTTCAAATCGTCTCATTTTAGCCAAGAGTTGATGCGGCCCCGAGAGGAAAGGACTTGAATGACTTTTTTGAAAACGACAAGGCGCTGGGGACTTACACTGGTAGCAGCAATAGGCGCGGCTTTGTTGCTCGCACCTTGGCAGAAGGGTAACGCACAGGCCCAGGAAGAAACCGGCAAGGCTGGGGCGCATGAGGCGCTTTCCGAACAGGCTTTCGAAGACTGGCTGGAGGTGCTACGCAACGAGGCGCGCGAGAAAGGTATCTCCGAGGCGACATTGGACGCGGCGCTGCGCCATATCGCGCCGGTGATGCGCGTGCTCGAACTCGACCGTCGCCAACCGGAGTTCACTCAGACCTTCTGGACATACCTTCGCCGAAGCGTCAACGACGAGCGAATAAACCGCGGTCGGGCACTGCTGAAAACGCATCGCGACCTGCTGGATAAAATTCATTCCGAATACGGCGTGCCACCACGCTATCTCATCGCATTCTGGGGGCTGGAGACAAACTTTGGCAACAATCTTGGCGGGTTCCGTGTAATCGATACACTGGCAACGCTTGCCTTCGACCAGCGACGCGCTTATTTCTTCCGAACGGAGCTTCTGTCCGCACTGCAAATTATCGAGGCGGGCCACATCTCGCCGAATGCGATGACAGGCTCCTGGGCTGGTGCAATGGGGCACTTTCAGTTCATGCCCTCAACTTTCGTCGGACATGCCGTGGATTATACCGGCAACGGCCGCAAGGATATCTGGGGCAGCCTGCCGGACGCCTTCTCTTCGGCGGCCAACTACCTCGCCAACATGGGCTGGCGGCCGGGTGAAACCTGGGGTCGCGAGGTGCGCCTTCCGAAGGACTTCGACCTGATGCTTGCCACGTTGAATATAAAAAAGCCGCCGGCCGAGTGGTCATCGCTTGGGGTACGGCAAACCGACGGCACGGCCTTGCAGGAGACGAATATGGAAGGCGCCATCGTGCTGCCGCAGGGCCATAACGGCCCGGCATTCCTGGTTTACGACAATTTCCGGGTCATCATGCGCTGGAACCGTTCCATCAACTACGCCATCTCCGTCGGTCATCTGGCAGACCGAATTATCGGGTTTCCACAGCTCGCGACCGGCCGGGATGCAGAGCATAAACCGCTCTCACGCACCGAGGCAGAGGAAATACAGCAGCTTCTCAACCGCCTCGGTTTCGATGCCGGATTGGAGGACGGCCTGCTGGGTCCGCGCACACGCGCCGCGATCCGCGAATTCCAGAAGAAGCTTTCACTGCCGCCGGACGGCTATCCCGCGCCCGGCTTGCTGCAACGCCTGCGGGCGCTCGCAGCAGCACTATCGCAAGACAATTCGATTGCCAACAATAATCTGCCGGTATAATTTCAAGAATCTCCGGAGGAAATCGTTCATGGAAGGTGACTGTTAAATACCTTACTCCTTTCGACGAAGGATGGGTAAAAACAAGGAACCTTTCGAAATGGAAGGGACATTTGTCCAACCGTATTTCAAATTAACATCATTCGATAGGTATTACAGGAGAGAGAATTTTGCTAAAAGCCGGAAATCTTAAAAAAGGACATATCATCAACATTGACGAGCAGCCCTATCAGGTCAAACAAATCGATATTCACACCCCTACGGCAAGGGGGGGCAACACCTTGTGCAAGGTACGGTTCGCGTCGCTGATCACCGGCCAGAAACTAGACCAAACCTTCAAGAGTGGCGATTCGCTAGAAGAGATGACGGTGGACAGGCGGAAGGTAAGTTATCTCTACCGTGATCAGAATATGCATACGTTCATGGATAGCGAGAATTATGAACAATACACCCTGTCGGCGGATAACCTCGAAGGGCAGCGTCAGTGGCTGGTGGAGGGGTTGGAAGGGATTACGGTGCTGCTGCGCGAAGGCCACCCCCTGTGTATTGAACTGCCTCAAGCCATCGACCTTGAAATTGTGAACACGGCGCCGACCATCAAAGGCGCCTCCGCCACGAACCGCAATAAACCTGCGGAACTTTCCAATGGGGTTACCGTGCTGGTGCCCGATTATATGGCAGTCGGCGAGGTGATTCGGGTGAACACGGAAACAGGCCAGTTCATGTCTCGGGCCAAAAGCTGAAAAATAAATTTAAAGAGCTCCAAATGATAACATGACATGCGATTGCCCTGGCGGGTCTACCAGTCGATGGGAAAGTAATCTTTCAAAAATTTACCCTGCCAGTGTTTTCCCGTCAGAATGCCATGGAAGAAAGGATCACAGACTCTTGCAGCGCCGTCCACAATATCCAGGGGAGGCTGAAAATCATGGCAATCCTGCTTGTGCTTGGCCAGAATGGCTGGATCTTCATCCGTGACCCAGCCGGTGTCAACGGCATTCATGAAAATCCCGTATTTGGCCAAATCCTCGGCCGCGGTATGGGTCAGCATGTTCAGAGCCGCCTTAGCCATATTGGTATGAGGGTGGCGGCTGCCCTTTTTAAACCGCAGAAATTTGCCCTCCATGGCTGAAACATTTACAATATGTTTTTCCCCGGTGTAATCCCGCTTCATCAGATCGGCCAGCCGGTTGCACAAAACAAAGGGCGCCACGGAGTTGACCAGTTGAATTTCCAGCATTTCCGCGGTCGGTATCTCCCCCAGCCGCAGCCGCCAGGAATTGGTCTTTCGAAGATCCACTTGCTGAAGATCGGCATCGAGTTTTTCCGCCGGAAAAACCTCCGGCACATTCAGGGAATGGTCATAAGAATAGGGAATCTGAGAGAGTCGCGCGGACATGCGCAACCCCACGCCCGGGGCGGTTCCGTTCCAGGTAACAGGCAGCGCCTTTTCCCGGCCCACATGCTCCGTTTGCCCGAATTCAAGCTGAGAAATGCAAGACTGGTAATGACGCAAAAGGGCTTGGGCATTCATTGGCAATTCGGCCAGCCCCCTATTTTCATTTTCCATCAGATGGGCATAGAATCCCGGCGGCCTGCGAACCGTCTGCGCGGCGTTGTTGATGAGTATATCCAGGCGCTGGTAGGTTTCTCTGAAGTAATCCGTAAAAAGTTCCACACTGGGCGTGTGGCGAAGATCCAGCCCGTAAATATGAAGCCGGTTGCCCCAGTCGGAAAAATCCGCTTCTCCGGAAAATCGCAACGCCGAATCCTTTGGAAAGCGGGTGGTGGCAATCACGGTTGCCCCGGCCCGAAGCATCATCAACGTGGCCTGGTAGCCGATCTTGAGCCGGGAGCCCGTGATCAGGGCCACCCGCCCCTTCAGGGAAGCGGTCTGAAAACGCTTCCGATAATTGAATTGGGCGCATTCCGGACACATGGCATCATAAAAATGATGAAGCCTCGTAAACTCGGCCTTGCACACATAACAGTTTCGCGGCGTTTCCAGCGTTCGTGCGGCACCTTCCTTTTCAGCTTCCCTATCGGACACCGAAATTCGCAGGGGGGCGGTAAAGACCGCGGCTTCCCTGGCCTTTCGAATCCCGGTGGCCGCCCTTAGCCCGCGTTCTTTTTCCACAACCACCAGACGCTGCTGATGTTTTCTGTCTTTATTCCGCTTTTTGATCTCCTTGCGGTCGGGCCGGGATATTTTCCCGGCCGCGGTGATCAGCGCAATCCGCTCGGATTCCGGCAAGAGCGCTAACAGTTCGGATTGTTCCGCAATTTTTTCTAAAATAGGAATGCACTCAAGCATGGCTGCCAGGGCGTCTTGATTGTCGTCAATTTTTGAATTCGTGTTGATGCCGTACACCGCTTTCATCTGAATACCTGACCTCACGGCGCCGGCGCGCTTATCAGCCGCTGCCGGCACCGGGTTTATGGCACGATGATACTTTCGTACTTGCTACTTCATTTTCGCGATCTCTTCTTCTACTTCTTTTTCCCCCTCCGCATAGAACTTTTCTTCATCGGGGGATAGTTCACGGAGCAATCGCAAAAACTCCCCCGCGTGAACGCGTTCTTCATCGGCAATATCCTTAAGCACTTCGATGGCCAGCTTGTTGTCTGTAGACTCCGCAAGTTGCATGTACAATTGAATTGCTTCATACTCTGCCGCCACCATGAATCGAATAGCTCTGATAAGCTCTTCATTCGTCAGCTTCCTGTCCTTTGCCAATCCTGAAAAAGGTGTTCCAAACTCCGGCATGTCTATTCTCCTCACTCCGAATCAAAAGGTGATGATTTCGTATCCGTTATCCCGATAAGCGGCCATGCCGGGATGACCGGACATGTCATCCAGAAGGGGCAGTCCCTGCGCTTTGGCAGCCTCAAGGGTTCCCAGTTTATTTGAGCAGGCTTTACAAACGCCTTCAACAAGCCCCGCCTCCAAATTTTTTTTCCACAATCCAGTTAAGGGGTTTCCGGGTTTCACCAGTTCAGGAATCAGTTTGACCGAAGCCCCTTCCATGATGAGTTTCGTTTCATGTCCTTTGGCTTTCATGTCCAATGCGTTCAACAGCACATGGATAAAGCACATGGGATCTCCATTGAAGACAAACAGGACGAATTTTTTCATGAGTTAACCCCGTCATTTTTTGAACGATTGCCTGTCATTCCGGTTCAGCGGCAATCCGCTGCACCGTCCGCTGAACCGGTTGTTGGCTGACCGTTATTTATTTCGGCACGTTGCTCAGCGAAATACCCAAGGCCTTCGCCACGCCTTCACCGTAGGCCGGGTCTGCCTTCAGGCAGTTCCCGATGTGGCGAATCTTGATCATTTCCGGCGCATCCCCCATCGCGCGGGCGGTGTTGCCGAACAGGGCCTCCTGTTGCTCCTTGCTCATCTGGCGAAAGAGCTTGCCCGGCTGGGTATAGTAATCGCTGTCATCTTCGCGGGCATTCCAGCGAGCCGCAGCTCCGCTCAGTGCCAGAGGCGGCTCGGAGAAATCGGGCTGTTCCTGCCACTCACCATAACTGTTGGGTTCATAGGCGAGAGTCGAGCCGTAGTTGCCGTCCACCCGCATCTGGCCGTCGCGGTGAAAACTGTGAAAGGGGCAGCGGGCCTTATTCACCGGGATGAGGTGATGGTTGACCCCTAACCGGTAACGCTGAGCATCACCATAGGAGAAGAGTCTGCCCTGGAGCATCTTGTCGGGTGAAAAGCTAATGCCCGGCACCACATTGGCCGGATTGAAGGCCGCCTGCTCCACCTCGGCAAAGTAATTTTCCGGATTTTTGTTGAGTTCCATGACCCCCACCTCGATAAGGGGATAATCCTTTTTGTACCAAACTTTGGTCAAATCAAACGGATTGTAGGGAAGTTTAACAGCCTGCTCCTCTGTCATGATCTGGACGAACAGGGTCCAGCGCGGAAAATCGCCCTTCTCTATGGTATTATAAAGGTCGCGTTGATGGCTTTCACGGCATTTGCCGACTACAGCCTCAGCCTCAGCATCGGTGAGATTTTTGATGCCCTGTTGGGTGCGAAAGTGGAACTTGCACCAGTATCGCTCATTTTTGGCGTTGATGAAGCTGAAGGTGTGGCTACCGAAACCGTGCATGTTGCGGTAGCTTGCCGGAATGCCACGGTCGCTCATGACCACGGTCACCTGATGCAGGGCCTCGGGCAGGGAGGTCCAGAAGTCCCAGTTGTTTTTAGCGCTGCGCAGGTTGGTGCGCGGATCACGCTTAACGGCATGGTTCAGATCCGGAAACTTCAAGGGGTCACGCAAAAAGAAAACGGGCGTGTTGTTGCCCACCAGATCCCAGTTGCCCTCCTCGGTGTAAAACTTGATGGCAAAGCCCCGAATATCGCGCTCGGCGTCCGCGGCACCCCGCTCACCAGCCACAGTGGAAAACCGAGCGAAAAGGTCGGTCTTTTTCCCCACCGCGGAAAATATTTTCGCACGGGTATAGCGAGTGATATCATGCGTGACCGTAAAGGTACCGTAGGCGCCAGAGCCTTTGGCGTGCATCCGGCGCTCAGGGATCACCTCACGATCAAAGTGAGCGAGTTTTTCCAGGAACCAAACGTCCTGTAGAAGCTGGGGACCGCGCGGACCGGCGGTCATGACATTCTGGTTGTCCATGACCGGCGCGCCGGCGTTGTTTGTCAACTTTTTCTTATCACTCATGGTGCCCTCCTTTTAGGTTTAAGGTTCATTTAGGGTTTGGCCTTATGCCGGCATTCCGGACAAATGCCAAAAAAATCAAGTCGATGGGTCAAAATTTGAAAACCGGTTTCCCGGGCGACTTCCCGGGCCATATCGTTAAGGCTGTCCAGATCCGGATCAATAATCTTTTTGCATTGAACACAAATCACATGAGGGTGGGGATAGGGCTTGTTGCCGTCGTAGCGATTGCTTCCATCCGGAAAGCCCAACTCTAGCACCTCCTCAAGAGACTTTACCAGCATGACATTGCGATAAACCGTGGCCAGGCTCATGGTCGGAAAATCGACTTTCAGTTGCTCATAAATCTGCTCGACACTCGGATGGCCTTTGCTGCCGGCCAGAATTTTGACAACCGCCAGCCGTTGGGGTGTGCGCTTGTGATCGGTTTTTTTTAGCTTTTCGAGAATCGAAGCCATTCTGTCCTTCGGGTCTGCCATTCGGAGACTCCATTCTAATCCGGCAAAGCCGGATGCTGGAATGCTGGGATGCATAAAAGCCATCTTTCAGGTTCGGCGAATATACACGCAAATGCGTGCATGTTTCTGGTAAAGGGCCAAATCCGGCTTCGCCGGAAATTGAAAGATAGAAGGCGATAAGGCTTAAAGCAAAAAAAAACTTTACCGTTCAAATATGAACATTCGGGTTTTGGCATGTATCTTTTCAGCAATGAACCTAAACGATAGTTTAAATCAATTGATATCGTTTATCGTTTAGCAACCCGATCAACCGATGTCAAGCGACAATTTGGCTCATAACGAAAAAAGGTTATCATTTCAAGCTGCTGCACCATCAGCGAAAGTTGTTTTTATCATTTTGAATATAATGGCCGGGCGCGAGGAGAAACTTTTAACAGATCAGCATTAGAATTTCCGCAAGAGAACGAATTTTCCCGGCAGCAAGAGATTGCTGCCGGAAGATAATGATGGAATTCGCCGGGAATTAAAATCACTGAAATGATATTCGGTCTAAAAAAACGCGTTGAACGGAAAAAATATCATTCGCCCAAAACCGCCGACTTAAAGGCGTCAAATCCTACCCGGTCAATCATTTTTCCAATCCGCTCGAGCTTCTTGCCGTTTTCTCGATAATAGGCCACGACCTTATCAATCAGCAAAAGGGCCGCCTCATCGCTGAGGCTTTCGGTCAGGGTATCCGCCAATCTGGGCGTGGAAGCTCCACAACCGCCCACCAATACCTTCCATCCGTTTTTCGAACCCACCAAGCCGATGTCCTTGATACAGGTTTCCGCACATTGATTGGCGCAACCACTGACGCCTATTTTGGTTTTGCTGGGCAATTCCACCCCGTGATATTTTGCGTCCAGTTTCATACCCATGCCCAAGCTGTCCTGCTTGGCCAAACGGCAAAACGCGGTGCCGGGACAAGCCTTGATGCTGCGAACGCACAGACCGACCGCGTGTCCCGGAGTAATGCCGAGATCTTTCCACACCGCATCAATATCCGCTCCTTTGATGCCCACCATGGCGATCCGCGCAGCGCTGGTGATTTTCAAGGCCGCAGCGCCGTATTTCTCCGCCACATCCGCAATGTTGCGCATCTGTGCCGGCATCAACACACCACAGGGAATATGAGGGGCAACGGCAAAGGTCTCCTTGTCCCGTTGTAAAATCGCTCCTTTTTCTCCATCTTTCATAATTCGCTCCTTTTTCTTTCCGGGGAAATGGTTTTTTTCGTCATTTCGCTTCACCGCTCGGTAAGTTCGGGCCGTTATCAGCGGGCTGTTAGCAACCGAGACTATGCTTATAAATCGGAGTTTATACAAGGAAAGAAACTTGTTGGCAAGGCTTCCTGTATAATCTTCCTGTATAATCAGGCATGCTTTTTCGGTTATGTTTCTGATAAAAGATCTTTTTACTTGACGGCTTTTCTTTCAGGTAAAACGACCTTATATTGAACATAAACCTATAAAAAAGGCGGCATTGCTTTTAACAACTCGTTGTTATTAAAAAACTGACCCGCAGATTGGTTGGCTTACCGGCGTTATCGGGTTAGGAAACAAGCGTTATGAACAAAACGGCTAGTTTTGCATACCAGTTTTATAAATGGCTCATCTTCATTCCATTTCTTGGCCTGACGACGCTGATTTTCGGTGCTGCGGCAATCGCGCTCAGCTTTTTCTCGAAACGCTTTGCCGGTAAATGGTGTGGCATGCTTTGGGCCAGATCTAATATATATGCGACTCCGGCGCAGATAACGGTGCGGGGTCGCGGCCATCTTGACGCACTGCGCGCTTATGTCATTGTGGCCAATCACCAAAGCCTGTTTGATATATTCGTTGTATACGGTTGGCTTGGAATGGATTTACGATGGATCATGAAAAAGGAATTAAGAAAAGTTCCCGTTTTGGGGCTTGCCTGTGAAAAAGTCGGCCATATTATCGTGGACCGATCCAATACCGAGGCGGCACTCGCATCCATTAATGCCGCCAAGGAAAACATCACAGGCGGCACCTCCATCGTTTTTTTCCCGGAAGGCACCCGCAGCCGAAATGGTCGATTGGGGGCCTTTAAAAAAGGGGCTTTTCGGCTCGCACTCGATCTGGGCTTGCCGATTTTACCGATTTCCATCAGCGGCACGAAAAACATTCTGCCCCCGGATGGGTTGAATCTAATGCCGGGGCGAGTCACCTTGACCATACATCCGCCCATCGACCTATCGGAATATTCAATCGAGAATCTTCCGGAACTAATGGAACGGACAAGAAACGCAATTGAATCGGCATTATAAGAAAAAACGAAAGCCCGTCGCCGCCGATTCAATTTGCAAGGAGTGTATGCCATGACTACCTATCAAAATCGTTTGATTCACGCGACCAGCCCTTACCTGCTGCAGCATGCCGAAAACCCGGTGGACTGGTACCCCTGGGGCAACGAGGCCCTCGCGAAAGCAAAGTCGGAAAATAAGCCGATTTTCCTTTCCATCGGCTACTCCACCTGCCACTGGTGCCATGTGATGGCCCATGAATCGTTTGAGGATGAGGCGGTCGCCGAACTTCTCAACCGGCACTTCGTGAGTATCAAAGTCGACCGGGAAGAGCGTCCGGACTTGGATGCCGTCTATATGGCCGTCACGCAACAAATGACCGGCAGCGGCGGATGGCCCATGACGGTCGTGCTGACACCCGACAAAAAGCCTTTTTTTGCTGGCACCTATTTTCCGAAGTCCACCCGCTGGGGAAAACCCGGCATGATGGAACTGTTGCCCGCAATTCACGAGGCATGGATGAACCGTCAGGAAGATGTTCTGAAAACCGCGAATAAAATCACCGACCTGATGGCCGAAACCAGCACCCTGCCGCCCGGGTACCGCCTGACTGAGGACACCCTCACCCGGGCTGAAAACGAGCTCTCGTCCCGCTTTGATGCAGCTCATGGCGGATTTGGCACTGCGCCCAAATTCCCCACGCCGCATCAGCTCACCTTTCTGTTAAGACAATACCGTCACAGCGGCGTCACCGGCCTGTTAAAAATGGTGGAAACCACGTTGCAGCAAATGCGCAACGGCGGCATCTTCGATCACATCGGGTTCGGTTTTCACCGCTATGCGACAGATGCGAACTGGCTGGTGCCGCATTTTGAAAAAATGCTTTACGATCAAGCGCTGATCACCATGGCATACCTGGAAGCGTGGCAAGTGACCGGTAATGCGCTCTACCGGGAAACGGTCCAACATATCGCCATGTATGTCATGGACAACTTATGCGCGCCGGAAGGCGGCTTTTTCACGGCCGAGGATGCGGACAGTGAAGGGGTTGAAGGCAAATTTTATGTCTGGCGCCTCGCGGAAGTCCAACAGGTGCTCGGCGAGGAAGCGGCAGCCCTTTTTGCCAAGGTCTATGGCCTGACCGAAGAGGGAAATTTCCACAATGAGGCCAGCGGGGAAAAGGAGGGCGTCAACATACCGCACCTGAAGCACTCGCCAACAGCGTTCGCGCAGGAGATGAACTTGTCCGAATCGGTCCTGTTAGCGCAAATCGAAGAAAGCCGACAAAAGCTGCTCGCAGTGCGAAGCCGTCGCGTTCATCCGTTTAAGGATGATAAAATTCTGACCGACTGGAACGGGCTGATGATTGCCGCACTGGCAAAAGCGGGCAGCGT
Source organism: Desulfobacterales bacterium (assembly GCA_034003325.1). Lineage (NCBI taxonomy): Bacteria > Pseudomonadati > Thermodesulfobacteriota > Desulfobacteria > Desulfobacterales > Desulfobacterales bacterium. The sequence continues at coordinate 7,857 of JAVEYW010000006.1, read as the reverse complement.
CTTAAATGAGCCCATCTACACCCGGACCGCAAAACGAGCAGCAGATTTCATATTAAAAACCCTTCGCGATTCAAATGGCCGCCTGCTCAAGTCTTTTCGTCATGGCAAGGCGCAAGGGGAAGGCCTTCTGGATGACTATGCCTATTTCATCTGGGGGCTTATCGCGCTTTACGAATCCCTGTTTGACGCGAACTACCTGGAAGCCGCCATGGCGCTGAGCGACCAAATGCTGAGCCGGTTTCAGGATTCGAAAAAGGGGGGCCTTTTTATCTCCGCCATAGACGGCGAGGAACCCTTGTTCAAGTACCGGGAAATTCATGACGGCGCCCTGCCCTCCGGAAATTCAGTTGCCATTTCGAACCTGCTGCGCCTAAACGGACTGACCGGCTCGACCCGCTATGGCGAAGCCGCCGAGCGCATCATGATCGCCTTTTCGACCCTGGTTTCCCGCAATCCTTCGGCAAACACCCATTTTCTGACGGCGCTCAGCTTTGCGTTGCACCCGCACTATGAGGTCGTTGTCGTTGGAAACCCGAATGCGCCAGATACAAAACGCATGTTGGGCACGCTTCAAAAACAATTTTTGCCCGAAACCACCCTTATCTTTAAACCGGATGGGCCGAATGAAGGCATTGGCCGGTTGACCCCTTTCACAACGGCCATGACCCCCATAAACCGGCAGGCCACCGCGTATGTATGCAGAAATTTCGCCTGCAACCTGCCGACCACGGATATTGATGAGATGATGAACAACTTGAATGCGAAGCGCTGAAAGCCGATATCGGGAGATGGCCGAAAAATATTTTTCGCCACGCGCCATCCTCCCCGCGCGAAGCGCTATGCTCCACGCTCTATGCTCTATGTTCTATGCTCTACGCTCCACGCCCGATTCATCCCCCCTCGCACGTACCCTTCAAGATCCAGCGCCACATGAAGATAACCGATACCAATAAGGCGTGAAACAACCCGGTTGCGAATCGGCACCTCAAGGATATGTTGAAGGTCATCCTCAGGAATCTCAATTCTGGCCACCCGGCCGTGGTGGCGAACCCGGCAGGCGGCAAAGCCCAGATCCTGAAGCACCGCTTCCGCTTTTTCCACCATATCAAGTGCGTTCGGGTCAATCCGCGTGCCATAGGGAATGCGCGAGGCCAGGCACGCCATGGCCGGTTTATTCCAGGTTTCAAGGCCCATATGCTCTGAAAGAATTCGAATATCCGATTTATTCAACCCCGCCAGGGTGAGCGGTGCCACCACCCCCAGTTCAAACGCGGCCCGCGCGCCGGGTCGGTAATCCGATTGATCATCCAGATTAGCGCCGTGGGCCAGCACCTCGATGCGGCGTTTTGCCATCTCCGTTGCAAGCGCCGTAAAAATCAATCGCTTGCAAAAATAGCATCGTTCCGGCGGGTTATCGGTTATTTCCCTGTCATCGAGTACAGCTATCGGCAAGACAAGATGGTCCACACCTATCTTATCCGCCATGCGTTTAGCAAACACCAGTTCACGCCGCGGAAAAAACGGAGAGTCTGCCGTGACGGCAAGCGCCTTTTTTCCCAAGCACCTTTTCGCCATCGCCAGTAAAAAAGTGCTGTCCACCCCACCGGAAAAAGCCACGGCCATAGCGTCGTAACGCGATAAAATCGCCGCTAATTGTTTTTTCTTGTACTCAGGCTCATTTCTCATTTCAACTCCGGTAATCCGGGATCATTCAGTCCAATTCAAAGTGGAAAAATAAGTTTACAAAAAACCTCAATTTGGATACGGTTGCCGGATAGATGCCGTACGGGAGTTTTTTTTCAGTCGGTAACGCTTTTTTCATCATCCTTGAAAGCAGCCATATTCTGTGAACAGATGTATCAATTATAGACCATGGTCTATAACGAACGCAAAGAGGTTTTTATGGGAAAAAAAAGTCTATTAAAATCGACTTCAAAAAAGAAAAATGCAAAAGCTAAATCGGATTCCGGCCAGGAAGCAGCTACCAAACCGGTGACAGCGGCTTCAAAAAAACCAAAGGCAAAGGCCACACCCAAAAAGGCGACACCGGAAACATCAAAGGCATCCTCAACCAAAGCCAAAGAATCGGCTCCGAAACCAGCCAAAGCCTTATCCGTAAAAGAACTGCTCCTGTTAAAATTCGATACGGTCAAACCCGATAACCTATTCAGCGTGCCATCGGACGAAACGGCCCGGCAACACATTTCCTCTCCGCCGTTTATATCGGGGCTTGATTCAGCGGAAACCGAACGGATCCGAAAGCTGCTCTTTAAAACCTTTGATCTGAGCGTACCCGATTCAGAACCAGCCCAAGAAGCACCCCCTGAACCAAAAGCACCGGTCGCAGAAGCAGTTGCACCCGCGCCGGAACCCGAGGCGCCGCCGGTTCCCATCTCAGAGCTGTTAAAGTTAAAGTTCGATACGCAACCACCGGCAACTCTCTATGTGCCTCCGGCTGCACCGAAAGCTGCTGTTGAATCACCACCCTTCGTATCGGGCCTTGATTCAGCGGAAACCGAACGGATCCGAAAGCTGCTCTTTAAAACCTTTGATCTGAGCGTACCCGATTCAGAACCAGCCATAATAGAAACGCAAGCCTCCGCTGCCGAAGAGACCGCACCCCAGTCCGAAACGGTGGCACCGGTTTCCGAACCGGAAGCGGCCGAACCCGTGATCGAAGCAATCCCAATCGAAGCCGAAACTGCCCCCGAGCCGGCGCCCGAAGCAATTTCACCTGAACCAGAGGCGACACTGGCGGCAAGCGCACCCGCACCTCCTGAAACACCCCATGCGGAAGCATCCGCTCCGCCGCCCGAGCCGGAAATTTATCGGCCGGAACCTATCGCCAGCGTCTCTCAGAATATGGCTGAAACAGAGAAACCCTTGTTCAATGCATGGAAAGGATTAAATCCCATGATTAAAAAAGCGATCTTCGCGGGCATGGCTCTGGCCGCCGTCTTTATATTGCTTATTCTTGCCAGTTATCAAAACACGACGGAATATTATCTTATTGCCAAGGACGGGGCACTGGAGGTGTGGCAAGGCAAATGGGCGCCCATGGGGAAGGATCGAATCGCGATTTTGCCAGGAATGGAAATTCCGGAACACGCCAAATCCGTTTATTCAAGGGCTGAAGTGGGGCCTCTTATCGTTGAAAATCACCTTAACCGGGCAAACAGGCTTATGACCGCACCGGGCACACCGGATATTGAACAAATCCGAAATCTTCTGGCGCAGGCGCTTCCGTTTGCCGCCACGGATGAAACACGCCAAAACATTACACTTCATTTGAACCGGATCGACCTCACCGCCCTGCTGTTTAAAGCGGACATCGCCGCAGGGGATGGCACACCGGAAGGCTTGGAGACCGCTGCCGGCTATCTAAAAGAAGCTGCGGACCTTGCGACAGCGGATGCTGAAAAACAGCTTATTCAACTGAAATTAGAAGATATCGATGCGAAACTCAAGCCGGCGCAAACCGTAGCGAAAGAGCCGGTTCGGACCCCGCCAACTGAAGAAAGCGCCGTACAAGCACCGGCAGAAGAAAATCCGGCGCAAACTCCGCCCGTGGCGGGAAAATCGGAATAAAGAACAGCTGGCAAAAGCGCTTCAGCCGGAAAGCTCGACTGAAGCGCTTTTTGTTCTGATGCTTAATAAAAATCGATTCGCGAATCCCCTCCCCCGAAATCGCCCATATAATCGATTGGCTTTATATCGGCTTCCACCAATAGCGTCAGCGTCTCAAGAGAAAACCCGTCTTCCCTGAAGAGCGCCAGGCAGGCATCCACCACCCTTTCATCGTAAAGGATACCACGGTTTTTCTCGATTTCAGCCAAGGCGAATTCGATACCCATGGTGGGCCGATATGGCCGGTGGGAACTTTCCGCCTCCACCAAGTCCGCCACCCCCAACACCCGTGCTTCCAGAAGAATCTCATCCCCGGCAAGGCCGCGTGGGTAACCGGACCCATCGAGTTTTTCATGATGTTGATAGACAATCTCGGCGATCGGCCATGGAAAGGGAATATTTTTCAGCAGATCGTAACCGACCTGCGGATGAATGTGAATAATTTCCCGCTCCACCGGCAACAATTTTCCCGGCCGGTTCATAATGGCCGCGGGAATTCGAATTTTACCGATATCGTGAAGCAGTCCGGCATATCGGATGGTCTCGATCTGACGATCGGGCAACCCCATTTTTTGGGCAATGGTGCAGGCCAGCGCCGCCACCCGCGTCTGGTGACCGGCCGTATAAGGGTCACGAATCTCGACGGCCAGGGCCATGGTTTGAATCGTGGCATTAAACATCTCTTCGAGGGCCGCTGTTTTCTCTTTGACCTTCTGCTCTAAAATCGTGTTTTGCGCGTTCAGGGCTTCCCGCATTTCTCGAATGGTCAAATGATTTTGAACCCTGGCCAACACTTCCAACCCATAAAAAGGTTTGGTGACATAGTCCACTGCACCGACCTCAAATCCGCGCGCAATATGCATGGGATCATTTACCGCCGTGATGAATATGACGGGAATGTCGGCAGTCTTGGGATTTTCCTTGAGTTGGACGCAGACATCAAACCCATTCATTCCGGGCATCATGACATCAAGCAGGATTAAATCGGGATGCTGGGTCTCGGCACAGGCAATGGCTTTGGCGCCGGTTTTCGCGACTCTCAACCGGTAATCCCGCTTCAGGGTATCCACCAGCACATCGATATTGGTCGGGTTATCATCCACTATCATCACCAGCGGTTTCGTTTTTTTCACGGTAAATACCTTTGATTGCTATTTTATGGGGTCGTCTGTTTTACGATTCCAAGATTCGGCGCCCGACCCACAATAAAGCCTATTCCTTATTATCCCGAACGGATAAAAAGCGGCTTGGCACCAGCGTGATGCGGGGCAACCCATCCAAGGGACTTTCATCCACCAGCAAGGGACATCCGTAAACCGATTCCAGGGTTTCAAAGGTCATCACTTGCCTCGGCGCGCCCAAGGCGGCGATTTGACCTGATTTGAGAAGCAACAGCCGATCCGCATACATGGCGGCCAGATTCACATCATGAGACACCATCACGACCGTCATGCCGGTTTCCCGCTTTAGCCGTGCCATCAAATCCATCACTCGAACCTGATGGGCCAGGTCCAACGAGGCGGTTGGCTCATCCAGAAGCAGCAGCCGGGGCTCCTGGCAAAGCGCTCGGGCGATAAAAACGCACTGGCGTTCGCCTCCGCTGAGCTGATCCACCTTGCGGCCGGACAAGTGCGTTACACCCGTAAATTCAATTGCCCGTTGAGCGATTTGAATATCCGCTTCCCCTTCAAACCCCAATACGCCCAGGTGCGGGTATCGGCCCATCAAAACCGTCTGCGCCACCGTAAAGGGAAAATCAAGGGGCATGTTTTGGGGAACAAAGGAGAGGGTTTTGGCCAGATCTTTCCGGGAATACCGCTCAAGCGCCCGGTCAAACACATTCACCCGTCCGCCTTGGGGTAAATCAATTCCGGCAAGCGTTTTAAGCAACGTGGTCTTTCCGGATCCATTGGGTCCGATAATAATGAAAAATTCCCCCGGCAGCACCTGAAAGGAGATATCCTTCAATATCGACGTGCCGTTGTAGGTGCGGAACAGGTGCTCAATATGAATCGCCTTTTTCATCAGGTGGACCGTTTCAGCAGAATAATGAATATCGGCGCACCGATCATGGCCGTAATGACGCCGACCGGCATTTCTCCCTGAGCCGGCAGGGTGCGGGCCAGAATATCACAGGCAACCATAAAGCAAGCCCCGCCGATCACGCACGCGGGGGCCAGCACCCGATGATCGGCGCCCAGAACCAATCGCAACAGGTGGGGAATAACCAACCCCACAAATCCGATCAGGCCGCAATAGCTGACCGTGGCGCTGACCATCAAAGAGGTTACCAGCAACAGCGTCAGCGTGGCAACCCGAATATTGACCCCCATGGTTTTGGCGATATCCCGTCCCATGAGAAAAAGATTCATGGCATTGGCATACCGAAACACAAGCAGAATACAGGGGACCAGCATCGCCATCATTAAAACCACTTCCACCAGCTCGCCCTGGGATAAATCCCCCATAAGCCAGAAGATGATATTATGCAGTCTGGTATCCTGCGTCAGGGACACCAGAAACATGATCACCGCGGAGCAAAACGCATTGACCATTACCCCCGAGAGCAGCAGGGAAGATTCTTTCAATACGGATCGCCCGGACGTCATCATCAGCAACAACACCAGTGTCATGCTGCTGCCGGCAAACGCCGTCAGGGTTACGCCCGGGAATCTGGGCAATCCCAGCAAAATGCCTACAATAGCGCCAATCGCCGCTCCGCCGGAAATTCCCAGAATATAAGGCTCTGCCAACGAATTACGCAATATCGCCTGAAAAACGAGTCCGCCGAGAGACAACGTGGCACCCACCAAACCGGCCAGCAAAACTCTAGGCACCCGCAATTGCCAGATAATCGTATGAAGCATCGGGTCGCTTTGCGGCGCATTCACCAAGGCCCGCAACGCATCCATGAAGCTGCTTTCCGAAGAGCCCAGACATATTCCGGCCAGCGAAAGCAATACCAGCGTCAGGGCCAACAAGCTCGAAGAAAACAGGATTTGCTTTAACACCCCGGACCCGCCCGCGCTCATGGAACCTCCTTAAAAAGCGCCGGGTGAATCAGCCGTATCAACCGTTCCAAAGCATCCACCAACCTCGGCGTCGGCCGATCGAACAGATCCGAATCCTCAACGTAAATTCGCTGATTTTTCGCTGCCTGTATCGTCGGCCACCTGGACCACTGCGCCTTAATCTGTTCGAAAACAGCCGCCCGATCCATGGAAGTAATGATGATCACTTCGGGCGCAAGGGCCAGGACCTGCTCCCGGCTGAACCGGGGATAAGGTGTATCTCCCCGGGCAAGGTTAACACCGCCCGCCCGCTCGATAAGCTCGTGAATAAAGGTTTGCGTGCCCACGGAAACAATGGGCGTCACACCGATCTGAATGAAGACTTTGGGGCGGTGCTCGACGTTGGCAACCAAACGCGCCACCTCGTCTATTCGATTCTGAAGAGAACGCACCAAAGCGCAGGCCGCATCCGTCGCATTCAACAGCACGCCGATTTGCGTGATCGAGTCCAGCATGGTATCCAATGACCGTGGATCAATCACATAAACGCAGATCCCCAGCGACATCAACCGTTCCACGATCTCCTTTGGGTTTCCGTCCTTGGTGGCGATGCAAAGATCCGGTTTCAAGGCCACAATTCTTTCCAAGTCCAGCTTTACATAGGAGCCAACCTTGTAGATCGCCCCGGCCTCAGGCGGATAATTGCTGTATTGCGTCACCCCTTTAAGCAGATCTTGCCGGCCTATCGCAAACACGATTTCAGTGACGCTCGGCGCCAACGCCACCACGCGTTTCGGCAAATCCGGCACCGTAACCCGTCGGTTCACCGCATCCGACACCTCGCGCGCCTCGGTGTCGAAAGAAAACCCGCTGATGCTCAAAACGATCAATATCGCGATCAACCTATATTGTTTCATTCCACCAACCAGCGCTTGCAGTCCCAGTTTCGCATAAAATACTAACCTTAAATCAGCCGCATAAGCATTATGCGCACGCGCTCATGCCCAATGTGATACTTGATGACGGCCTCAATATTTTTTTTGAGTTGAAATTTAGAACATTCCTATTGAATAGACAATTAATTTTTCCACACCTGTTACGAACAAATGAATTGTCCGGACTTGTAGCACATGATTTGTCCGGTTTTATATGTACCTATGGAGGTGCATATGAAGCCGACAGAATTGCGACAGGAGATTCGGAAGATGAGATTTGAAGA